>JAWVFZ010000091.1:0-2759 GCA_033855555.1 Solirubrobacteraceae bacterium | reverse complement strand
AGTCTTTCATTGCCGCATTTTGCCGTCGGGACCGGCGCTGGCTGCTGGCATCGAGGGAAAGGGGCTAGCTCGAACGCGACTGCCGGGCCGCTTGAGTAACGAAGGTCCCGCCCATCGGGATGTTCGTTACCTATGCGCTCGCCAAGCGCTGGGCCACACCGCCGGCTCCCTACTCCCTCAATGCCAAGCAACCCGCGCCAAGCCCGCCGCAGACAAACCACGCTGCGCGCCACCCACCTCCCCGCTCCGCCCCCAAGGCGTGCAAATGTGGCAATGAAAGACTTGACCCCAAGGCTGGGGCGCTCGCTAACCGTCGCTACGCCGCGCGGCAAACCGCGCAGAGCCCGCTGACGACGACCTCGGCGTGCTCGGCGTCGTAGCCCGCCCGGCGCGCGCGGCGCAGGACGCCGCCCAGGTCCACGGGCGCCTCGAGGTCCTGCACGGCGCCGCAGCGCCGGCAGGTGAGGTGGTGGTGGGGCTCGGTGCGCGGGTCGAAGACCATCGTCCCGCCGCCGGTCTGCACGCGGCGCACGAGGCCGAGCTCCTCGAACAGCTCGAGCGTCGCGTAGACCGTCGGGAGCGCGGTGCCGGGCAGTGCGTCCGACACGCCTGCGAGAACCTGCTCCGCCGTGAGGTGGCCGTCGTGCTCGCGCAGGAAGCGGTGGATCACCAGCCGCTGGGAGGTGACCCGTTGCCCGCGGTCGCGCAGGCGCTCGCTGAGGTCGAGATCGGTGATCACCTAGTTAGGGTACCCGAATTCTTATTGTAAGTCACTTTCGATAAGCTACTACACCGATGACGCCCGACCAGCAACGAGTCTTCCTGCTGCAGAAGGTGCAGCCCGGCCTGATCGGGCTCATCGATGGCACGATCTCGACGCTGGCGCCGATCTTCGCGACCGCCTACCTCGCCAGCACCCACACGGCGCTGCTCGTGGGCCTCGCCAGCGCGCTCGGCGCGGCGATCTCGATGGGCCTCAGCGAAGGGCTGTCCGACGACGGTGCGCTCACCGGCCGGGGCACCTCGCTGCAACGCGGCCTCATCACCGGCGGCGCGACCTTCCTCGGCGGGACGATGCACTCGCTGCCGTTCCTCATCCACCAGCGGTCGACCGCGCTGACCGTCGCCTACATCGTGGTCGGGTTCGAGCTGCTCGCGATCGCGTTCATCCGCAGGCGCTTCCTGCATGTCTCGCTGCAGAAGTCGCTCGTGCAGGTCACCCTCGGCGGCGTCATCGTCGCCGCCGTCGGCGTCGGCATCGGCCAGGGCTGAGGCGGCGGGCCGGGCGCAAGCGCGCCCGGCCCATCCCACCTCCTCAGCTAGCGCAGCGAGATCCGCGTCTTGTACTCCGTGTTGTCGTCCAGCGTGACCTTCACCGACCACGTGCCCGTCGACATCGCCTTGCTGTCGAGGTTGTAGTGGTACTGGCCGTCTCCGTCCTGGGAGAAGACGTTGCCGGTGCTGGAGCTGCCCTTGGCCTCAGCCTCCATGTAGGTCCCCTCGACCGCTCCGGAGATCTTCGCGAGGCTCAGCCTGGCAACCGCCCCCGAGATCGGCTGTGCGCCGAAATCGGTGAGCTTGAACTTCAGCGGAACGGCCGAGCCGAGCTTGAAGATGCTCGACCCGTCCGGGTTGACCGGCTGCTGGAGCCCGCCGTACATGTACTGGACGGCCGTCGTGCACGAGGCACCCGCCGTGTGCGTCACGTTGTCCTGCGCCGTCGCCGACGAGACGCGCGAGCCGACCGTGGCGGTGTCGATCGCCGGCGTGCCCGACGGGTCGACCGCCAGGCCCGAATGGGCATCGCTCGCCGTGATCGTCGCGTTCGCCGTCGAATGCAGCAGGACCGCGGCCGGGCACGTCACGCCGACGTTGGGCGGGGTCGCATCGACCTGCACCGTCAGCGACCCGGAGGCGGACTCGTTGCCGACCTGGTCGGAGACCGTGCCGCTCACCAGGTGCGAGCCGCTCGTGCTCCTCGTCGCCGGCGCGGGGACCGAGCCGGGATCGACGCCGGTGCCTGCGCTTCCGTCCTGCAGGGCCGGATCGCCGTTGTCGGCGAACGAGACCGTGACCGTGTCCATGTACCAGCCGCCGCCGCCCGAGTAGTCGGGCAGGCGATCCGCGGACAGGGTCGGCGCCGCCGGGGCGGTCTTGTCGACCACGACCGGAGCGGACGCGGGTGAGTACGCCGTCTCCAGGCCGAGGCCGGAGTCGCTGCCCTTCACGCGGTAGGTCCACGTGCCCTCAGCCTCGGGCGAGCCCGCGGTGAAGGCGTGGCTGCGCGCGGCGAGGCCGCCGGCGACCGCGCTGTAGCCGGCGTCATTCGCGTCCTGGTGCTCCAGGGAGTAGCGAATGCCGAACAGCGACGGGTCCGTGCCGGTCCATGCCAGCGTGAACGCCCCGGAGGCGTTCGGGGACGTGCCGGCGCTGATCGCCGGCGCGCCGGGATCGGGGTAACGGACGTCGTATGTGCACGTGTGCGACGTGGTGTTGCCGGCCCGGTCCTGGATCTGGACCTCGTTGGGCTGGGCGTTGCCGGGCACCGACGTGTCGACCGGCCGGGTGCCGTTGGGATCGGTGACGAACCCGGAGCGGTCGTCGGTGGCGCCGGAGACCGTTGCGCTCGCGGGATCGCCGAGGACCGTGGCGGTCGCCGGGCAGCCCAGGCTGAACGTCGGGGCCGCCTTGTCGATCTTGATGATGTCGGTCTTCGATGCCTCGATGTTCCCGTTGGAATCAACCGAGCGGGCGACCAC
>JAWVFZ010000090.1:0-4143 GCA_033855555.1 Solirubrobacteraceae bacterium | reverse complement strand
ATCCCTTGCGCCTGTTCACAGGACGTTCTCAGGTTCGTCACAGGGCGGTCACGGGCGCGCATCGCGCCGCCGAGAGTGTCCGGGCGACACCAACCCTGGAGACATCGCATGCGAACGACACTCGCGCTGGCAGCTGCCGCAGCCGCGCTTTCGATGGCCATCGCCGCCCCGGCTATCGCCCGTGACAACAAGCCTTTCAGTGACTCCGCCGACCCGCTCACGATGGCCGTGTTCGGTGATGCGCCCTACGGCACGAGCCCGACGGACACATCGCAGTTCGAGGCCACACCGGCGTTCGTGGACTCGGTCAACAGCGACCCGAACGTCCGCCTCGTCCTGGACGTCGGCGACATTCACTCGGGCAAGCAGTACTGCACGCGGGCCTACGACCAGTCGGTGTTCGATCTCTGGACGCGCTTCGAGGACCCGCTCGTCTACACGCCGGGCGACAACGAGTGGGCCGACTGCCACAAGGCCGCCGAGGGCGGCAACGTCTTCGTGAACGGTCAGCCCGTCGACTACGCCAACGGCGACCCGGTCGCCAATCTCGGACTTGTGCGCTCGATCTTCTTCCCGCAGACCGGGCAGGCGCTCGGCCAGCGCGACAAGCGCGTGCTCAGCCAGGCCGAAGCCTTCGACTCGGCGCATCCGGCCGACGCCAACTACGTCGAGAACGTCATGTGGGAGCAGTCGCGTGTGCTCTTCGTGACGATCAACCTGCCCGGCGGCTCCAACAACGACAACGACGTCTGGTACGGCGCCGCTGCGCAGACACAGGCCCAGCAGGACGAGGTCGCGCAGCGCACCGGCGCCGATCTGCGCTGGCTGGACCAGGCGTTCGCCATCGCGCGCGCCGACAGCAGGATCAAGGGCGTCGTGATCGGCGCGCAGGCCGACATGTGGGATCCGGAGAAGGGCGCCTCACACCAGGCGGCCTACGAGCCGTTCGTGTCGAGCATCGCCACCAAGACGGCCGCCTTCGGCAAGCCGGTGCTGATGTTCAACGGCGACTCGCACGTGTACCAGTCGGGCAACCCGCTGGCACCCGGCGACCCCAACTACGACATGCACCCGGGCTACAACGTGCCGAACTTCCATCGCGTGGTCGTGCACGGGAGCACGGCGCCGCTGGAGTGGCTGCGCCTGACGATCGATCCGCGTGCCGACCATCCTGCCGGCGCGAGCGCCTTCGGGCCGTTCAGCTGGGAGCGCGTGATCCAGCCCTGACAGCCAGGGACCTCGCCACACCCTCGAGGTCCGTTGTGAACTCGCGGCGCGCGGCCTGACGCGACTCGTCGTCGGGGGAGCGCAGGATCGACGACGGATGGACCGTCGCGATCACGACCTCCGCCAGATCCGACTCGATCGCGCGGCCGCGCTCCCGCGTGAGCCTGAAGCTGGGCCCGATGAGCGCCGTGGCGGCGACGGCCCCGAGCAGCACGAGGGCCTGCGGGCGGACCACGTCGAGCTCCGCGCGCAGCCACGGCATGCACGCCTTCACCTCCGAGCGGCTGGGCTTCTGATGGATGCGCCGCTTGCCGCGCTCCTCGAACTTGAAGTGCTTGACGACGTTGGTGAGGTAGACCTCGCGGCGGTCGATGCCGGCGGTCTCCAGCGCCTTGTCGAGCTCGCGGCCCGCGGGCCCCACGAACACGTGGCCCTCGAGATCCTCGCGATCGCCGGGCACCTCGCCGACCATCATCACCAGTGCGCGCCTGGGCCCCTCGCCGAACCCGGTCTGGGTCGCGCGTTCGTACAGGTGGCAGCCGCGGCAGCCCGCGGCCGCCTCGCGCAGCGACTTGAGGCTCTTGCGCGGCGGAAGGAACGGGGTGGCGTCGGCGGCCTGCTCGGTCTGTGCCATGGCCGGGTGCTACCCGCTGAGGGCGGCCGATAGGTTCGTGTCGTGCCAAGCATCCTCATCGTCCGCCACGGCCAGGCGTCCTTCGGCGGCGCCGACTACGACGTGCTGTCCGACCAGGGGCACGCCCAGGTCGACGCCTTGCGGCGGGATCTCGAGCGCCGCGGCCTGCGGCCGCGCGTCGTCGTCTCGGGGACGCTCGCCCGCCAGCGCGACACGGCGGCGCCGCTGGCCGGCGCGCTGGGAGCGCCGCTCGAGATCGACGCGCGCTGGAACGAGTACGCCACCGACGACGTGCTCACCCACCACTCGTCGACCGAGGTGCGGGAGGATCGGCCGCCCGGCAGCACCGCTCCCGAGATCTCCTCACGGCAATTTCAGGAGCTCCTCGAGGAGGCGCTGCTCGCCTGGATCGGCGCCGGCGCGCAAGGGCCCGCTGCCGAGCCGTGGCCGGCGTTCGCGGGGAGGGTCGCGGCGGCGCTCGCGGACGTCGGGCGCTCGCTGCGGTCCGGCGAGACGGCGATCGTCGCGACGTCGGGCGGCGTATTGGCAGCGGTATGCGTCGCGTTGCTCGCGGTCCCGGACGAGCGCTTCGTCGCGTTCAATCGCGTGACGGTCAACGCCGGCGTGACCAGGGTCGCGTCGGGGCGCAGCGGGATGACGCTGGTCTCGTTCAACGAGCAGGGCCATCTCGAACGCGCGGGGGACCCGCTGACGACGTATCGGTAAACGTCGTACGGCTTTTCGGGCGCGGCATCGCGGCACCCCGTAATGTGCGCACATGAGCGCGGTTGCAAGCCACCGCGCGCCCGCCAGCCGTCTCGACCGTGAGCTCGACGCCTACCTGCCCGGGGTGTTGCTCCGGCACCTTGCAGAGACGCCCGACGCGACGGTGCGCACACTCGACGGGACCGTGCTGTTCACGGACATCTCGGGCTTCACGGCGCTTTCGGAGCGATTGGCTCGCGGCGGCCGCGAGGGCGCGGAGGAGCTCGTCGAGGCGATCGACCGCTCCTTCAACGCGCTGCTCGAGGTGGCGCACGGTCACGGCGCCAGCGTTCTGAAGTTCGCCGGCGACGCGCTGCTGTTGCTCTTCGACGGTCCGGGTCATCTGGCCCGGGGGTGCGCGTCGGCGGTGGGCATGCGGCGCAGCCTGCGCGAGGTCGGAAGGCTGGAGACCTCAGCCGGGAAGGCGACCCTGCGCATGTCGCAGGGGCTGCACAGCGGCGAGCTGCATCTGTTCGTCGTGGGCTCGTCGCACCGCGAGCTCATCTTCGCCGGGCCGGGCGCCACGGCGATGGCGCTCATGGAGAAGGCCGCCGACGCCGGACAGATCCTCGTGAGCCCCGAGACGGCCGCCCGCCTGCCGGGTCGCTGCATCGGCGCCGCCAAGGGTCAGGCCCGGATCCTGGTCGCGGCGCCGCCGGTGCCCGACGAGCCACTGGCGTCGTTTGCGCTGCCGGCGCCGGAGCTCGTCGCTGCGGGCCTGTCGACGGAGGTGCGCGCGCATCTCGTCGCGGGCCCCCAACCGCCCGAGCATCGCCATGTGACGGCTGCGTTCGTGCGCTATGCGGGCACCGACGCGCTCCTCGCGCGCAATGGCCCCGACGCTGTCGCGGCGGCGCTCGGGGAGCTCGTGACCTGCGTGCAGCGCGCTGCCGATGAGCACCAGGTGTGCTTCCTGGAGTCCGATGTCGACGCCGACGGCGGCAAGCTCATGCTCACGGCCGGTGCGCCACGGATGGTGGGCGACGACGAGGACCGGATGCTGCTGGCGCTGCGAGACATCATCGCCATCGAGTCGCCGCTCGCCATCTCCGCGGGCGTCAACCGCGGCACCGTGTTCTGCGGCGACGTCGGCCCGCCGTTGCGGCGGAGCTACAGCGTCATGGGGGACGCGGTGAACCTCACCGCACGGGTCGCGTCGAAGGCGCCGCCGGGTGAGATCTACGCCACCGGCGGGGTGCTCGAACGGTCCGCGACGCGCTTCGCGACGGTGGAGCTCGCGTCATTCAGCGTCAAGGGCAAGAAGCGCAAGGTTCAGGCCTGGGCCGTGGGCGAGGCGGTTGGCAGCCGGGCCCGTGACGGCGTCGCGCTGCGGTTCCCGTTCGTCGGGCGCGACGACGAGCTGACGCTGCTCGAGGAGGCGCTCGAGGCGGTGCGCAAGGGCGCGGGGCGGCTGGTGGTGATCAGCGGCGAAGCCGGCATCGGCAAGACGAGGCTTGCCGAGGAGCTGCGCGAGCGGGCGACCGGGATGACCAGGTTGCGCGCCACCTGCGAGGCCT
>JAWVFZ010000089.1:0-5015 GCA_033855555.1 Solirubrobacteraceae bacterium | reverse complement strand
CCATCAAGGGCCGCATCAACCAGATCAAGACGGAGATCGAGAACACCGACTCCGACTTCGACCGCGAGAAGCTCCAGGAGCGCCTCGCGAAGCTGTCGGGCGGTGTCGCCGTCGTCAAGGTCGGCGCAGCCACCGAGACGGAGATGAAGGAGAAGAAGCACCGCGTCGAGGACGCCCTCCAGGCGACCCGCGCGGCCCTCGAAGAGGGCATCGTGCCCGGCGGTGGCGTGGCTCTGCTGCGTGCCTCCGACGCGATCAACCTCGACACGTTCGAGGACGACGAGCGCACCGGCGCGAAGATCGTCCTGCGTTCGCTCGAGGAGCCGATCCGTCAGATCGCGCACAACGCCGGGCTTGAGGGCTCGGTCGTCGTGAACGACGTCCGCAAGGCCAAGAAGGGCCACGGTCTCAACGCGGCCACCAACCAGATCGTCGATCTCGTCGCGGCCGGCGTGATCGACCCCGCCATGGTCACCCGTTCGGCGCTGCAGAACGCGGCTTCGATCGCCAAGAACATCCTCACCACCGAGGCCATCGTGGCCGAGATGCCTGACAAGGATGGCGGCGGCGGCATGGGCGGCGGCATGCCCGATATGGGCGGCATGATGTAGCCAACGTCTGACGTCGTCCCAAGGTCGTCGCCTGCGACGACCGGAGGCCGAAACGTTATTCCTTCGAGGGGCCCGCTTTTGGCGGGCCCCTCGTCGTTTTCGGGCTGTTGCTTTGCAGCGCGGAGCGGTGAGGTGGGTGGCGCGCAGCGCGGTTTGCCTGCGGCGGGCTTGGCGTTGGTTGCCTGCATTGAGGGAAGGGTGAGCCACGCACGCCCGTTCTGGGCCGGAAAGTCCGCGCCTAGCGCGGCCTTTCCCGCCCAGATCGCCCGGGCCGAGCGCGAGACTGACGAACATGGCGCTATGCGCCAGTTTCGTCAGCCAAGCGACCCGCCTGGCGCCACCGAGCCGCTCCCTTTCCCTCGATGCCAGCAGCGTACGAGCCCGGGGCGTGAGTGAGGCTTGGCTTTCCCTCAATGACCAGACCGCGCTCCCTGCTTCGCGAACGCTCGAACTGAACGCCCCAAGCACGGCCCCGGCTACCTCCCCAGCACCTCCCGCGCGCCGCGCAGACGCGTGCGCAGCAGCGCCTGAGCGCGGCTGCTGTCCAGCCGGCAATCGCCCGGGCGGCCGGGTGGGCGTGGGCCGCCGCGGACGCCCGGGCCTGCGATCAGGCGGGCGAACTCCAGGCGGCTGAGGCCGTCGGCGCCCGCGACGTGCAGCGGCCCCCGGACGTCGTGGCCCGCCAGCTCGAGGATCGCATTGGCCAGGTCGCCGACCTGGATGGGCGAGCGCAGCTCGTCGTCGAAGAACGAGGCGCCTGGGTCGCGGGCCGCGCGCTCGTGGCGGCTCGTGCCGTCGCCACGGTAGATCAGCGACGTGCGGACGAGTAGCGCATCGGGCCGCTCTGCCGAGACGAGCTCCTCGGCGCGCGCCTTCAGCTCTCCGTATTCCGTCACCGGATCCGGCAGGTCGTCCTCGCGCAGCGGTCGCTCCAGCGCGCCGGAGAAGATGACGTCGGTCGAGATGTGGATCAGCCGTGCCGGAGCCGCCGCCGCGACCACGCGCGCGCCGCCCACCGTGACGGCCTCGGCTGCAGGGCCGTCCTGGCGGTACGCGGTGTGGACCACGACATCGGCGTCAGGCAAGGCCAAACACACCGCAGCCTCGTCGCGAACGTCCAGATGCACGGCCTCGATCCCGGGCGGCCCCGGTCGCTCGAACACGCTCCCGGCGACATCCCACCCGGGCGCCCGCGCGCGCACCGCGAGCTCCGAGCCCAGCAGCCCGGCGAGCCCCGTGACGAAGAGCCGCGGCATCGGCCCGTACCCTGCCAGGGATGCTCGCCTCTGGTCGCGTCACGGAGCTGCACCGCTGGCCGGTCAAGTCGATGGCCGGCCAGCCCGTGGAAATGCTGCGCCTCGACGAGCGCGGAGCCGCCGGCGACCGCGCCCACGCGCTGTTCGACGAACACAAGGGCGCACCGCGCCGCCTGACCGCCCGCCAGGCCCCGCGGATGCTGCTCTGGCGCGCGGCCTACGGCGGCGACGTCGACCCCGCAGCCGTGCCGGAGCCGACGCTCACGGCACCCGACGGGCGCGCCTTCGCCTGGGACGATCCCGAGCTGCCGGCGGCGCTTGAAGATGACCTCGCGCGGCCCGTCGCCCTGGGCCGCGACGAGGGCCTGATGCAGGACCTCGGTCATACCCTGCTCGTCACGACCCAGGCGACGCTGGACGCGGTCGGCGAACAGCTCGGCGGGCCGCTGGACCTGCGCCGCTTCCGCACGAACGCACACGTCGTGCTCGACGACGCGCCGGCCTACGCCGAGGAGGGCTGGGAAGGCCGCGAGCTGACGATCGGCGGCGCCGCGTTCGGCATCCTGCACCCCTGCGAGCGCTGTGTGATCCCCACGCGCGATCCCGACAGCGCCGAGAAGTGGGCCGAGCTGATGCGCTGGCTCACGCGCGAGCGTCGCGGGCTGTTCGGCATGAACGTGCGGCCGCTCGGGCCCGCGCGGATCGCCGTCGGCGACCCCGTCAGCGTGCGGTGAGGATCCGGCTCGTCGCGATCTGGACACGGCGGCGCAGCATCGGATCGCTCGCGTCCAGCTCGCAGAGGATCGCGAGCGCGCCCGGCAGCTCGTGGCCGGCGCAGAACTCGTAGCGCGAGTGGTCGCCGATGAGACGGAGCGTGTAGAGCTCCTCATCGTGCTCGACCGTGACCCGGATCCCGGGCGCCACCTCGACCTCCATGCGTTCCCCGTCGGCATCCCGAGGCCGCTCCGCGAGAGTCTGGACCGATGGACGGGCGTCCTCCCCAGAAGTGGGGATCAAGACGGCAGCCCCGTTCCCGCGCCGGACCACGAGGCAAGCGCCAGCAGCCGCTCGCTCGGCACCCCCGCGGGGGCGCTCAAAACGCACGTGTTGCCCCCACGGCGCCACGTCACGACCGTGCGGGAGCCGCGCCGCAGGAGGACGTAGCGCTCGGCGCCGTGGCGCCAGACGGGGCCCGCGGGCTCGCCGAGCGCCTTGCCGGCAACGATCGTGTAGCCGATCCGGACGTGCGCCGGGCTGTCGTAGAAAACCGTGACGGCGTGACGTCCGTGCAGCTGGTCCTCGCGCACGCCCGATGCACGCCATGGGAACTCGTACTGCCACGACGGGTAGCTGACGCCGCCCACGGAGCGCTTCAGCCGGCCGTGATGGGCGGGGTCCACGGATGGCGCGGGCCCCGTGGCGGGCAGCGTCGCGAGCTCGGCCGCCTGCACCACGCTCGGGCCGGCGGGCCCGCTCGCGGGCGAGGCCAGGATGACGGCGAGCAGTGCCGCGGCGACGAGTCCGGCGAGCGATCCGCCCAGCGCCAGGCGCCGGCGGCGGAGCGCAGGGCGTGCGCGGGCGCGGTCGGCCTCGATGCGCTCGCGCAGCGCCAGCGGCGCGTGCGTCTCGGCGACGGCGGCCTGCACCAGCGAGCGGCCGAGCTCAGCCAGCGCCTCCTCGTCGCGATGTGGATTGTGCTCAGACATCAGCCCTTCTTCCCAAGGACGCCCGGACGGCTGCGATCCATCCCGCGTGCCACCTGCCCGCGCGCGCGGAACAAGCGGCTCGTGATCGTCGCCTCCTTGGCGCCCAGCAGCTTCGCCGCCTCGCCATAGCTCAGACCGGCGATGTCGACGGCCACGAGCGCGTCCCGGAAGTCTGGCGGCAGCGCGGCGATCACGTCGAACACCTCGCGCACCTCCAGTGCATGGTCGGGGCGCGTCGCGGAACGCGGATCGGCGGGCTCGAAGTCGTCGGGCATCGCGGACGTGCGCGGCCGGCGCTGCGCCGTGCGGTGCGACGAGTAGAACGTGTTGCGCAGGACGCGCATCAGATAGCCGAGGTCGTCGTCGCTGCGGACGAACCGCGGCTTGGCCAGCACCTTGGCGTAGGTCTCCTGGACGAGGTCCTCGGCATCCTCACGGGAGCCGCACAATCCCCACGCCGCCCGGTAGAGACGATCGACGTGGTCGCCCAGCGAGTCGGGGTCAAGTGGGCGCGGCGCCGTCACCCATCCAGGGTAGTGGGCTGCAACCGTGCCAACGATGATGGAGGTTGCCAACCTTTTCATGCGCCAAGTACCCTTTGCCCTGACGCCATGTCGAAGCTCGTCACCAGCTCCCCTGCTGCGGAGGCCTGGGCGCTCATGCAGCGGCTCCTCGGCCCGCAGCGCCGCCGCTTCATGGCGCTCGCGTCGGAGTACGAGCTCTCGCCCCCGCAGCTCGGCGCGCTGAAGGCGATGGACCCCGATCAGCCGCTCGCGATGAGCCAGCTCGCAGGGATCCTCGGATGCGACAACTCCAACGTCACGGGCATCGTCGACCGGCTCGAGTACCGCGGCCTCGTCGAGCGCCGGCCGGCAGATCACGACCGGCGCGTGAAGCTCCTGGCGCTCACCGACGAAGGGCGGGCGCTGCGCGAATCGCTCGCCGAGCGCCTGCACGCGCCGCCGGCCGAGCTGGCCGCCCTGAGCGCAGCCGATCAGCGCGCGCTCCGTGACATCCTGGCGCGCGCGCTCGAGTCCTAGCTACTGCAGGTCGGTGATCGGCCGTGGCGCCGGGCCGACGTACTTCGCGGTCGGTCGGATCAGCCGCCCCTCGCGCTTCTGCTCGAGGATGTGCGCCGACCAGCCGGCGACGCGCGCGCACGTGAACATCGAGGTGAACAGGTCCGCCGGCACGTCGGCAGTGTCGAGCACCACGGCCGACCAGAACTCGACGTTCGTCGCCAGCACGCGGTCGGGCTTTCGCGCATGCAGCTCGGCGAGTGCCGCCTTCTCCAAGGCCTCGGCGACCTCGAAGCGCGGGGAGCCGATCTCGCGCGACGTGCGGCGCAGCACCCGGGCGCGCGGGTCCTCGGCGCGGTACACGCGGTGGCCGAAGCCCCTGAGACGCGCGCCGCGGTCGAGCAGGTTCTTCACGGAGCGAGC
>JAWVFZ010000088.1:0-5708 GCA_033855555.1 Solirubrobacteraceae bacterium | reverse complement strand
GAGGAGAAGGGCCGCGGGCGGGCGCTGCGCGCCGCCTGGGCTCAGTCGCCCGCGGACGTGGTCGCCTACATGGACGTCGATCTCTCGACCGACCTGCGCGGGCTGCTCCCGCTGGTGGCGCCACTGTTCTCGGGCCACAGCGACGTCGCGATCGGCACGCGCCTGGCGCGTGGCGCGAACGTGAGGCGCGGGCCCAAGCGCGAGCTGATCTCGCGTGGCTACAACACGATTTTGCGAACGGTCCTCAGGGCCGGGTTCAGCGACGCCCAGTGCGGCTTCAAGGCGCTTCGCGCCGACGCGGCGCGCGAGCTGCTCCCCGAGGTCGTGGACGACAACTGGTTCTTCGACACCGAGCTGCTCGTGCGCGCCCAGCGGCGCGGGCTGCGTATCCACGAGGTCCCCGTCGACTGGGTCGACGACCCCGACTCGCGCGTGAACATCGTGCAGACGGCGACGGAGGATTTGCGCGGCGTCGCACGGCTCTGGGCCAGCAGCCGCGTCGTGCGGTTCATGGCCATCGGCGTCGTGAGCACCGCTGCCTACGCGCTGCTGCTCGTGCTGCTGCGCGGCAGCCTCGGCGTCCAGGGCGCGAACGCGGCGGCGCTGGCGCTGACCGCGGTTGCCAACACCGCGGCGAACCGCAGGTTGACCTTCGGCGTCCGCGGCCGCCCCTCGCTGCTGCGCCATCACCTGATGGGCTTCATCGTGTTCGTGATCACGCTTGGCGTGACGAACGAGTCGCTCGCGCTGCTGCGCGCGCTGGACCATCGGCCGTCGCGCACGATGGAAGTCGGCGTGCTGGTGGTCGCGAGCGCCGCTGCCACGGTCACCCGCTACGTCGCGCTGCGCTCCTGGGTCTTCGCCAGGCGCCGTACGGCGCTCCCTGCCAACGCCCAACCGCCCGGCGCCTACGCCGAGTCCGCCTAGGAGTCCGAGCCATGTCGATCTCCGTTCCCTCCACCGCCGCCCGCCGGGCGCGCCCCGCCCCGTTGGCGCGCCTGCGCGCCGTGCCCGTCCCGCGCCCCGAGCTGGGCTTCCTACTGATCCTCGCCGGCGTCCTCGACCTCTGGTCGCTGACGCTCAACGGCTGGGCGAACACGTACTACAGCGCTGCCGTGCGCTCGATGAGCACGAACTGGCACGACTTCCTCTTCGCCTCTTTTGACAAGGCCGGCGTCATGACGGTGGACAAGCCGCCGTTGTCGCTCTGGGTCCAGGCGCTGTCGGCGCGGGTCTTCGGCTTCAACTCACTCAGCATTCTCGTCCCGCAGGCGCTCATGGGCGTGGCGACGGTGGCGCTGGCATACGACCTGACGCGGCGCCGGTTCGGCCGCGCCGGGGGCTTCGTCGCCGGTCTCGTCCTCGCGACCACGCCGATGACGGTCGCGATCTCGCGGCACAACAACCCCGACGCACTGCTGGTGCTCTGCTGCACCGCAGCGCTGTGGGCGATCGTGCGAGGGCTCGAGGACGGGCGCATGCGCTGGCTCGTGCTGTCGGGCGTCATGATCGGCCTGGGCTTCGAGACGAAGATGCTCGCCGCGCTGATCGTCGTCCCGGCGCTGGCAGCGGCCTATCTCTGGGTGGCGCCGCGCGGCCGTCGCATCGCGATCCGCCAGCTTGCCGCCGGCGGCGCCGCGATGGCGGTGGTGGGGCTTGCCTGGCCTGTGCTCGTCTGGCTGACGCCGGCCGGCAGCCGGCCCTGGATCTCGGGCACGAGCGACAACAGCATCTGGTCGCTGATCTTCGGCTACAACGGCCTGGGCCGCGTGGACGGTCAGTCCGGCGGGCCCGGGGGAGTCGGCGGCGGCCCGGGCGGCGGCGGCGGCGCAACCAACACGTTCTTCGGCGGCCAGACCGGCGCGTTGCGGCTGCTCAACTCCGCCCTGGGAGGTCAGGCCGGCTGGCTGCTGGGCTTCGCCGTCGTCGGCGGCCTGGCGATCATGATCGCGAGCCGCCTGCGGCGCACCGATGCGCGCACCGGCTGGGTGATCGCGGCCGGCGGCGCATTCCTGACGACGGCCGTGGTGTTCAGCACCGCGAAGGGCATCTTCCATCCCTACTACGTCTCGCTGCTGGCGCCGTTCACCGCTGCGCTGGTCGGCGCGGGCGCCAAGACACTGCTCGACGGGGGCGTCGTCAACCGCTTCCTCGCGCCGCTCGCGGTCGCGGCCGGCCTGGCGACCGAGCTGGTCATCCTGCACAACACCGACGGCTCGCTGAACTGGGTGATCCCGGTGCTGGTCGTCGCGCTCGTCGCCACCGCGGCCGTGTTCGCGGCCGGCGCCAACATCCGCGCACGCATTGCGGTGCTGGCAGTCGCGCTCGCGGTCCTGATGATCGCCCCTGCCACCTGGGCCGCCCAGACGCTCGGGCACCCCACGAACGGCACGTTCCCATCGGGTGGCCCCGTCTCCGCGTCGATGGACGGCGGGCGCTTCGGCGGCGGCGGCGGGCCCGGGGCGGGCGGGCCAGGCGGGCAAGGTGCTCCCACGGGTGGGCCTCCCGGCGGTTTCGCCGGCCGGCCTTCGGGCCAGCAGGCCGGGGCTCCCCCGGCAGGCTTCGGAGGTCGCGGCGGTGGCGGCGGCGGTGGCGGTGCCCTCGGCGGCGGCAACAGCGCCGCGCTGAACGAGGCTGTCGCCTATGTGAAGGCGCACGGCGGCGGGACGATCGGCGTCTCCAGCCAGACCAGTGCGGCCCCCGCGATCATCACCAACGGCGTGAGCGTCGCCGGGCTCGGCGGCTTCTCCGGCCGCGAGAGCCAGGTGTCGGTGAGCTGGCTGGCGCAGGCAGTCCAAAGCGGCCAGATCCGCTGGGTGCTCGCCGACGGCTCGTCGCCCGGAATGCCGAATGACAGCCGCGTCGGCTCGCAATCGGTCATGACCGCGGTCGCGCAGGTCGGCAAGAAGGTCACGACGGTCTCCGGCGCGACCCTCTACGACCTCCAGGGCCAGGCGAGCGCGCTCCTGGCGCTCAAGTGACGCTCTCAGGAAGCTCCCAGGGTTCTCTCGCAGCGCACTGACCGTCGTCCCCGATGCTGGCGTCATGAACACACCGCCCGCCAACAACTCCGGCGACGCCCGGACGCTCGGCCGCCAGCGGCTGGCCGAGCGCCGGCGGCGCCTCAACCGCATCCGTGTCCGCATCGCGACCGTCGCCGCCAGCCTGTTCATCGCCGCCTTCTCGGTGATCTACGTCCAGGGCAGCCTCGGCTCGACCGGTGCGACGACACCGTCGACGACGACCACGTCGAACTCCGCGAGCTCGTCGGCCACGCAGGTCAACAACTCGCCCACGCCCGTCACGACGAGCCAGTCATGACGACCCAGGTCGAGATCGTCCGCCGCTTTCGCTGCTTCGGCTCGGACTGCACCGTGATCGTCGCCGGCGATGACAGCGCCGCGCGCGCAGCCGAGGACGCCGAGATGCAATTGCTGGCCTGGCATCGGCGCTTCACCCGCTTCACGACGACCAGCGAGCTCTCGCAGCTCAACGCCGATCCACGGCCGGCCGTGTCGGTCAGCCCGGTGATGGCGCGCTTCGTGCAGGCGGCGGTGGACTCGGCGCGGGAGACCGGCGGCCTGGTGGACGCCACGCTGCTCGGCGCACTCGAGGACGCCGGCTACCGGCGCGACCTCCAGGGCTCGCTGCCGCTTTCGATCGCGCTCGGACTCGCGCCGGCGCGCCGCCCCGCCGGCCCGGCCGCCCTCGCGCGCTGGGCCGACGTCAGCGTGGACGCCATGGCGAACACCGTCAGCCGCCCGCCGGGCCTGCGCCTCGACAGCGGCGGTGTCGCCAAGGGCCTCTTCGCCGACATGATCTCCGAGCGCCTCGACGGGCACGAGAGCTACGCCATCGAGTGCGCCGGCGACCTGCGCCTCGGCGGCACCGACGGCCACGACCGCCGCGTCGACGTCTCCAGCCCGTTCGACGGCTCGACGCTGCACGCGTTCGAGCTCGCGCGCGCCGGCGTCGCAACCAGCGGCATCGGCCGGCGCAGCTGGCTCGACGAGAACGCCAGGCCCGCGCACCACCTGCTCGATCCGTCCACCGGGCGCCCCGCCTTTACCGGCGTCGTGCAGGCCACGGCGATCGCGCCGACCGCGCTCGAGGCCGAGCTGCGCGCCAAGGCCGCGCTGCTCAGCGGCCCCGGCGCCGCCTCGGATTGCCTCGCCTACGGCGGCCTCGTCGTCCTCGACGACGGCTCCCATCACCTCGTCGCTTCACGAAAGGACCTGCCATGACCACCGCGACCATTACGACGCCATCAGGGAACATGAATGCGATGAGCGCTGGCACCGACGCCCACCGCGTGCTCGTCGTCGACGACGAGCCGAACATCACCGACGTGATCGCGATGGCGTTGCGCTTCCAGGGCTTCGTCGTCGAGACCGCCGGCACCGGGCACGACGCGCTCGCCACGGTCAGCTCGTTCCGCCCGCACCTCATGGTGCTCGACGTCATGCTCCCCGACCTGGAGGGATTCGACGTCGCGGAGCGGCTGGGCGCCCAGCGCGCCGACGTGCCGATCATCTTCCTGACGGCGCGCGACGCCACCGAGGACAAGATCCGCGGTTTGACCGCGGGCGGCGACGACTACGTCACCAAGCCGTTCAGCCTCGAGGAGCTCGTCGCGCGGATCCGCACGATCCTGCGCCGCACCGGCGCCGCGGCCCCCGATTCCGGCCGCCTCGTCTTCGAGGATCTCGAGCTCGACGAGGAGACCCACGAGGTCGTGCGCGGGGGCGAGTACATCGACCTGACGGCCACCGAGTTCCGGCTGCTGCGCTACCTGATGCTCAACCCGCGGCGCGTCATGACGCGCGCCCAGCTGCTCGACCACGTCTGGGACTACGACTTCGGCGGAGACGGGCGCGTGCTGGAGACCTACGTGAGCTACCTGCGCAAGAAGCTCGACGCCCACGGGCCGTCGCTGATCCAGACGGTGCGCGGCGTCGGCTACGCGTTGAGGCCGCCGCGTTGATGAGCTCCCTCAGGGCCCGGTTGGTCGCGGGCCTCGTGGGACTGGCCGCGGTCGGCCTCATCGTCCTCGGAGGGGTGACGTACGCCGAGCAGCACTCGTTCCTCCAGGGGCGCCTGGACCAGCAGGTCCGCAGCGCCGCCTTCCCGATCAGCGCGCAGCTCGACAGCACCGTGCGGCACCTCGCGCCCCGCTCCCCGAACGATCGGCGCAGCGGGCCCGACGGTGGAGCGGGCAAGCCGCCGCCGCTCAATCTGCCGCCGGGCACCTACGGCGAGCGGCGCGACGCCGCCGGCACGCGCGTCGGCGCGCCGGTCATCCTCGACTACGGCCAGAAGGCCGTCGCCGCCCCGGACCTGCCGCGCAACATGCCGCTCGACAAGGTCGTCACGGTGGGCTCCATCGGCGGCGGCGGGCTGCACTACCGCGCGCTGGCGGTCGCGGACCGCGACGACACCGGCGTGACGATCGTGGCCGTCCCGCGCAGCGACATCGAGCAGACGCTCCACCGCCTGCTGCTCGTCGAGGCGCTCGTCATCGGCGGCGTGCTTCTGGCCCTCGCCGCGCTGGCGTTCGCGGTCGTGCGCCTCGGCCTGCGTCCGCTGGACCGGATGGGCGCGATCGCCGGCAAGATCGCGGGCGGTGACCTCTCCCACCGCGTCGAGCCGGCGACCGAGCACACGGAGGTCGGCAGGCTGGGGATCGCGCTCAACGGCATGCTCGCCCG
>JAWVFZ010000087.1:0-2922 GCA_033855555.1 Solirubrobacteraceae bacterium | reverse complement strand
CACAGGCCGTGGCCGACGCGGCGGAGGTCGTCGCGCGCGGCGTTCCCGCCTGCCCCGGCGTCGCCTCCGGCGAGGCCGTCTCCGACGCCGACGCGGCCGAGGCTCACGAGGGCGACAGCGTGCTCGTGCGCCCGACCCCGAGCCCCGAGGACGTGTCGGGGATGATCGCCGCCAGCGCCGTCGTGACCGAGCGCGGCGGCGCGACCTCGCACGCCGCCGTCGTGACGCGCGCACTGGGGCGCCCGAGCGTCGTCGGCGTCGGCGAGGGCGTCACCGCAGCGCTGGCCGGGCGCGAGCTGACCGTCGACGGGACCGCGGGCGTCGTGTACGCCGGGCGACTGCCCACCGAGGCCATCCGCGCGTCCGACGTCCCCGGGCTCGAGGAGCTGCTGGAGTGGGCGCGCGAGATCGCTCCCGCGGAGATCGTCGACGCCGCATCGGAGGTCGTCGACCTCGACGCCGGCGGCCTGGCGGCCGACCCCGACGCCGCGCCGGACGTCGAGGAGCTGACCGCGCGGCTGCGCGGCGCGAGCGCCGCACGCGGCGCCGTGCTCGCCACGCCCGAAGGCGCGCGGGCGGCACTGGCCGCCGGCGTGCGCACCATCGTCCCCCTGCCCGGGCAGCAGCCGGCCGCGCTGCTGCTGCGGCTCGTGCAGGAGATGTCCCACCCCGAGGAGGAGAAGATCCCGTGACGGATACATCGACGGCCACGCGGCCGTACCCCGACAAGTGGGCGCGCGAGTCGGCGACCCCGACCGTCGAGGCCTACCACTCCGCCATCCGCAAGCTCATCGGCGAGCGGCTCGGCGCCTCCGGGAAGTCCTGGGAGGAGGCCGTCGAGGACGCCGATCTCGAGCTGACGCGCGAGGACTTCGAGAAGGTCGAGGCCGACCTGCTCGCGACCGGTTACCGGTTCGAGACGTCGGCGATCGTGTCGCTGAAGGAGGAGCCCGACAAGTACAAGCCGGTCGCGGGCATCCTGGACTCGGGCCAGCAGGAGAACGACGAGCAGGGCCGCCCGATCCTCGGCAGCGGGGACAACGTGTTTCGCGCGAAGAGCGACATCAGCGGGACGGCGCGCTACATCTCCGACGTCGAGCGGGTCATGGAGATGCTCACCGAGGGCGTGCCCGACGGAACGATCGCGATCATCGACGACTCGGGCGGCACGCTCACGGCGCCGATCCTCGGGCAGTTCACCGGCGTGGTCTGCATGGGCGGCACGGTCCGCTCGCACCTCGGGATCCTGACGCGCGAGTACAACGTCCCGTGCCTCATGAACGCCCAGCTCGACGGCCTCGCCGAGGGCGACCAGATCACCGTCGAGTACTCGAAGCCCGCCGCGGACGCCTACGCCGACCAGGCGGCGGCCGCCGCCGAGCGCCCCCGGATCATCAAGACCGCGTGAGGAGACCCATGCCTTCCAAGTACAGCTACCCAGACCTCCTGCGGGCCAACGCCTACGCGCAGAAGGCCGCCGACTCGTTCTACTTCCAGTGCACGGCGCGCACCGTGCAGGAGTCAAAGCTCTTCCCCGTCAACCCGTACATCGCGCTGTCGTACCTGCAGGCCTGGTACCGCTGGCCGGAGCTGCTGCGCAAGATCGACGAGGCGATGCCCGCCGAGGAGATCGGCGACCGCGCCCGCCAGGTCGGCTCGTACGTGAACACGATCACGGCGGGCCTGATCCCGCAGTTCTACCTGGGCGGCCGCCAGATCCTCTTGGACATGGGGATGCTCAAGCCGACCGACGCGCTCGACGACGTCATGTCCGTGCTGGACTTCGGGCAGCGGCTGAACCTCGCCTACCACCGCTCGCACGCCCACATCATCCCCAGCGACGCAGGCCAGCGCGACCAGGTGCACACGGCGCGCCAGACCGCGGCGTTCGAGGAGGCCGCCATCGGCGTTTCCTCCGGCGACCGGCTGCACACGTCGTTCGGGCGCTTCATGGCGGCGCTCTCGGCCTACGGGTTCCTCAGCCACTGCGAATGCCGGCTGAGCTTCTCCAACCACGGCCCGTACAAGACCAAGGGCGGCCACGAGATGCTCGTGCGCGACGCCGTCGACCTCGCGGAGTGCGACTACCCGTGGATGGACGGGGCGGCCTCGATGGTCGACTACAACAACCTGACGGTGCCGGTCATCATGAAGGACACCCACTTCAACATGGTGGATGACTGGGCCAGCTTCGAGGCGACGCCCTCCTATGAGGCCGACAACATCGTCGCCGTCGGGCTCTACACCTCCGACTTCCTCTCGGAGGGCTACATCCCGGTCCACATGGACAACGCGTCGGACCTCGCGGATTACCTCGACCACCTGCGCGACGAGCTCGAGCAGGCGACGGCGGAGATGTGGAAGATGATGGCCGGCTGGTCGCGCGACCAGATGATCGACGCCGGCCTGCTGGTCTACGCGGGGGTGACCAAGGACCTCGCCCACTTCGCGGGCGTCTACGAGCAGGACGACTGGTTCAAGGTCGAGGAGCGCGCACAGCGCTTCAAGCCGCTGATGAACGACGAGTACGGCGGCTCGCTGGTCGCGGAGATCGTCGGCCTGGTCTCGATGAGCTCGCAGAACCGCTCCGAGCACCACATGGCGAAGTTCACCGACGCGCCGGGCGAGATGTGGACGCAGATCCCGTACTCGGTGCTGGTCGACGACGAATGGACCTCGTCGGTCGGGCCGATCCGCAGCGGAAGCACGACGCTGCCGGAGAAGACCGCCAAGTACACGACCACCCGGGGCAAGCTCACCGAGGAGGAGTGCAACCGGCTCGCGCGCGAGTTCCACTCGACCGCGGCCGACCTGCGTCACTACGACGACGACACCTGGGTCAAGCACCACCCCGACGATCCGAAGGCCGCCGAGCTGGAGGCGGCCGCGCGCGGCGAATCGGCCGCCGTGCCCGCGAGCTGA
>JAWVFZ010000086.1:0-2902 GCA_033855555.1 Solirubrobacteraceae bacterium | reverse complement strand
TGGGTGTCGATCCGGATGCAGGCGTTGAGGAAGTCGGGCTGGTCGAGCACCTCCCCCACCGGATCGGTGTCGTAGGTCGACGAGGAGGCGAGCACCTTCACCCCACGTGCCGCGAGCAGCTCGACGGCGCGCTGGAGATGAGTCCGACGGTCGCCGACGTTCGAGCCGAGGCCCAGGTAGCCGATCACGACGGGGGTGAGCCGAGCTCCTCGGCCATCCGCGCGGCGAGCGCGTTGAGCCCGCTCTGCGGCCGAACGAACACCGTGAGGTCGTCGATGAGGCCGTCGGCACCGATCCGCACGAGGTCGATGCCCTCCACCTCGCGATCGCCCACGGTCGCCCGGAACACGAGCGCGTGGACGCCGTCGCCGGCTTCGAGCTGGTCGGTGTAGCGGAAGTCGGTGAAGACGCGCATCACCCCGGCCAGCACATAGGCGGTCGCATCGCGGCCCTCGAAGGCCCGGAACGTCACGGGGCTGTGCAAGACCACGCCGGGCGCCAGCGTCGCAACCATCGCGGCGTGGTCGCGGGCCTCGACTCCGGCCCGGAACCGGTCTGCAGCGCCCGATCGGCCCGCTGGAGGGCGCTCCACGCCGCTTGGCGCGTGCCCGTGGGGCATCAAGGCGTCAGCAACGCCAGCTGCCTCGATTGCGCCAGCAGTGTCCCGTCCTTGCTCCACAGCTCACCGTCCTCTTCGAAGAACCCCTCCGCGGACGTGCGCGAGCGGAAGACCGCCAGCGCCGGACCGGTCAGCCCCTCGCTGCGCGCGCGGAAATGGATGGTCAGGTCGATCGTAGGCGCCCCGACCGGCGCCTGCATGCGGACGAACGGCGCTGGCATCCATGCATCGCTGAGCAGCGCCAGCGCGACAGGGTCCAGCGGCGACGGGTCGGCCCCGGCGAAGGCGATCCAGCCGCCGGTCGTCGCGTCGCCCTTGCCGCTGAAGGGGGCGGAGCCGACCGCGAGCCGCATCGCGAACCGGCTGGCGATGGGCGGCACGTCGTCGCCGCGCGGCACGTACAGCTCACCGAGCGGCTCGTGCGCGGGCATCCGCTCGTCGTAGTTCAGCGCGGCCGGGAAGTCGAGCGACAACGCGCCGAGCGCCAGCACGCAGAGCTTGCCGTCCTGCTCCAGGCGGGCGGAGAAGCTGGTCAGCGACCGGCCGCGGCGCTCCTCGGTCACGGTGATAAGCACCTCGCCCTCGGCCGGCGGGCGAAGGTAATGCAGCGTCAGCGAGCGCGGCGCGCGCTGGGGGTCAGGCTCGGCGGCGAGCATCGCCCGCAGCACGATCGCCGCCAGAAAGCCGCCATTGGGCCCGCGCGGCGTGTACCAATCGCGCGAGACGCGGGCGCGGAACGCGCCGTCGCCCGTCGCCTCGACGGCGGTGTCGCGGCTGAAGTCCGCCAACGCTATTCGTCGTCGCCGGCGTCTTCGCCCTGACGCCAGATCTCAACCGATACCTGCTCGACGGGGAGCGGGATCGGCGGCTCCGGCTTGGCGGCCTTGACCCACACCTCCTCGGCGTCGAAGCGCTCCAGAAGCCGGTCGGCCACCGCCGTGCATAAGCGCTCGAGCGTCTTGTACGAGCGCTGCTGGGCGACGAGCGCGACCACGTTGCAGACCTCGGCGTAGTCGACGGTGTCCTCGACCAGGTCGGTCACGGTCGCGTCGCACTCGCCGACCTCCAGGCGCAGATCCAGGACGAGGCGCTGCCCGACCTCCCGCTCAGCGGCGGTCACGCCGTGATGGGTGAAGAGCGAGAGCCCGGTGACCTCGATCGTCACCTCGGTGTTGCGGTGCCCCTCGTCGTCCAGGTCATCGAGCTCGTCGTCGCGATCGTCAGGGTCCATCGCGGCCCAACGTAGCAGCCGCCACCTTCAGGGCGTCCGCGGTCTCGGCCACGTCGTGGACGCGGAACACGGTCGCCCCGCGCTCGAGCGCCAGCACGGTGGTGGCGACCGTCGCGGCGACGCGCTGGTGGGGATCCTCGCGTCCCGTGAGCCGCCCGAGGAACGACTTTCGCGACGTCCCGATCACGACCTCGAGCCCGAGCGCCGCGATCTCGTCCAGGCGCCTCAGCAGCTCCAGATTGTGCGCGGCCGTCTTGCCGAACCCGATCCCGGGGTCGATCGCGATGCGCTCCTCGGCGATCCCCTCGCCGAGCGCGAACGTGACACGCTCGGACAGGAACGCCTTGACGTCGTCGACCACGTCGTCGTAACGCGGATCATCCTGCATCGTCCGCGGCTCGCCGAGCATGTGCATCAGGCAGCACTCACAGCGCTGCTCGGCGACGAGCGCCGCCAGCTCCGGTTCGGACCGGAATGCGGTCACATCGTTCACGTATGTCGCGCCGGCCTCCACGGCAGCGCGCGCGACCGCGAGCTTCGACGTGTCGACACTCAGCGTCGCCGTGCCGGCCAGCGCCTCGACGACCGGAACCACGCGCCGGCGCTCCTCGTCGATGCCGACCGGCTCGGCGCCAGGCCGCGTCGACTCGCCGCCGACGTCGAGGATCGCCGCGCCTTGAGCAGCGAGCTGTCGCCCGCGCGCCACGGCGGCGTCGAACGAGAACCACTCCCCGCCATCGGAGAACGAGTCCGGCGTCACGTTCAGGACGCCCATGATGCGCAGCGGCCGCGGCACGGAGCCGACCCTAAGTGAACGCGCTTTACGAAGGTCTGGTCGTTCGGAGCGGCTCGGCGGCCCACTCGAGCGACCTGGGCCCTTGTCTGTCCGCTATCCGGACATTTCAGGGCCCGCGTCGGCGATCCGTCAGGCCAGTTCGGGCTTCTCAGGCAGATCGAGCCCGCGCGACTCGGCGCCGGCAAGGCCCGGGCGCGGCAGGGGGCGCGGTGCCTCGCGGCCCGCACCGGCGGGCGCGTTCGGCGAGGGCGGCTCG
>JAWVFZ010000085.1:0-2549 GCA_033855555.1 Solirubrobacteraceae bacterium | reverse complement strand
GCCTTTCGCCAGCATCACGAGGGAACCGCCGGCGGCCTGGAAGCGGTCGACATAGGAGTCCATGCGGCCTGCCGTCGTCGGGCCGAAGGACCCGGATGCCATGCCGTCCGGGGTCTTGGCCGGACCGGCGTAGTAGACGGCCATGTCCTTGAGGTAGTCAGGCATCGGCTTGCCCTCGTCGAGCAGCGACGCGATCTTGGCGTGCGCGATGTCGCGGGCCACGACCAGCGGGCCCGACAGCGAGAGCCGCGTCTTCACCGGCAGCGTGCTGAGGACGTTGCGGATCTGGCTCATCGGCTGGTTCAGATCGAGGTGCACCACGTCGTCCTCGAGGTGCTCGTCCGTCACCTCGGGCAGGTAGTGGGCAGGGTCGGTCTCGAGCTGCTCGAGCCACACGCCCTGCGCGTTGATCTTCGCGCGGGCCTGTCGGTCGGCGGAGCAGCTGACCGCGATCGCCACGGGGCAGGACGCGCCGTGCCGGGGGAGCCTGACCACCCGCACGTCATGGCAGAAGTACTTGCCGCCGAACTGGGCGCCGATCCCGAACTGGCGGGTCAGCTCCAGCACCTGCTTCTCCAGGTCGTGATCGCGGAACCCGTGCGCGAGCGGCGATCCGGCGGCGGGCAGCGTGTCGAGATAGTGCGCGGACGCGTACTTCGCGGTCTTGAGCGCGAACTCGGCGCTGGTGCCGCCGACGACGATCGCCAGGTGGTACGGCGGGCACGCGGCGGTGCCGAGCGCGCGCAGCTTCTCCTCCAGGAACTGCATCATCCGCACGGGATTCAGCACGGCCTTGGTCTCCTGGAACAGGAAGCTCTTGTTCGCGCTGCCGCCGCCCTTGGCCATGAACAGGAACTTGTAGGCGTCGCCGTCGGCGGCGTACAGCTCGATCTGCGCGGGCAGGTTCGAGCCGGTGTTCTGCTCGTCCCACATGGTCAGCGGCGCGAGCTGGGAGTACCGCAGGTTGAGCTGGGTGTACGCGTCGTAGACGCCGCGCGCGATGGCCCGCTCGTCGCCGCCGCCGGTCAGCACCCGCTCGCCGCGCTTGCCCATGACGATCGCCGTGCCGGTGTCCTGGCACATCGGCAGCACCCCGCCGGCCGCGATGTTGGCGTTCTTCAGCAGGTCCAGCGCGACGAAGCGGTCGTTGGCCGAGGCCTCCGGATCGGCGAGGATCCCACTGAGTTGCCGCAGGTGCGACGGGCGCAGCAGGTGCGCGATGTCCTTCATCGCCTCCCGGGTGAGCAGCGTGAGCGCCGCGGGCTCGACCTGCAGGAAGTCCCGGCCGCCCGCCGAGAACGTGCTGACGCCCTCGCTCGTGAGCAGGCGGTACTGGGTGTCGTCCGGGCCGATGGGGAGCAGGTCGGAGTAGGCGAACTCGGGCATCTGGTCCTCACTGGTCGGCCGGGCGGGCACTCTCAAGAGTAGAGCCGCCGTAGCGGCGGGCCGACGCGTCCTCCTGGGCGAGGGCCCGGAGCGCGCTGAACGCGGCCTCGGAGGTGGCGACCCCGACGGCGACCTGCTCGGCGAGGGCTTCTCTCGGGGATCCGGGTGGGGCCATGCTGGCGATCTCGGCGTCCGCGATCTGGGCCGCGACCTGCACGTACGGCCCGAACACGGCGTCCGGGGCCACGGGCTCGCCGTCGCGGCGGCGCAGGGCGTGCAGGACGTCGGCGAGGCGGATCCGCGCCGGGGCGTCGGGCCGTACCCGCCAGCCCAGCCCGTCCAGGAACGCGTTCACGTCGGCGAAGGCCTCCCGCCACTCCGGATCGTCCCGGGGCTGGGCCGGGATCAGCGCGTACTGCACGGATCCGAGCAGGTCATGGACCCCGAGCGAGGTGTCGTCGAGCGCCGCGAGCACGTCCTTGACCGCCGCGATGGACACCCCGCCGATCTCCACGAGCGCCCGGATCAGCCGCAGCCGCCGCAGGTGCGCCTCGCCGTACGCGGCCTGGTTGGGGCTGGTCAGCTCGCCCGGGGGAAGGAGCCCTTCGCGCAGATAGAACTTCACGGTGGGGACCGGCACGCCGCTGGTCCGGCTCAGTTCGGAGATCCGCACGTGAGGATTGTCCCTTGCGCTCAGCGATGGATAGTGCCACTATCCGAAATTAGAAAGTGACGCTATCCATACTGCCGCAGGGAGATCGACATGGCCAGCAACCCCGTCGTCGGAGCGCGCATGACGGCCACGATCGAGGGCGACTTCGTGGTCTTCCTGATCGGGATGCGCATCAACAAGCTCTGGAAGGTCCGCAGCTGGTTTCCCGTGGCCAAGGAGATGCCGCCGATGATGGCCGAGCTGATGAAGCACCCCGAGCTCGGGCTGCTCGGCTACCGCATGACGCTGGGCGCGCGCGGCCCGGTGACGGTCCAGTACTGGCGGACCGCCGAGCAGCTCATGGCCTTCGCGCGCGGCAGCGACCTCCCGCACCTGGCCGCCTGGCGCCGCTTCAACAAGGCCGTTGGCTCCAACGGCGACGTCGGGATCTGGCACGAAACCTATCGCGCGCGTGCCGGCGAGTACGAGACCGTCTACGTAAACATGCCCG
>JAWVFZ010000084.1:0-5967 GCA_033855555.1 Solirubrobacteraceae bacterium | reverse complement strand
GACGAGATCCTCAACACGCTCGAGGTCAACCTCTCGAAGTTCATTGCGGCGGTCCAGCGCGGCCGCGAGCGTCTCCAGGGCCGCGAAGAACCCTCCGAAGTGGCGTGAGGATGCGGGCCGCTGCGGCGGTCCCGTTGCTTGCTGCGCTCGCAGCCGCGGCGCCGGCCTCCGCGACGCTCGTCTACCAGAAGAACCCCTTCAAGCCGCATGTGTACGCGGCCGCAGACGACGGGTCCAGCCCCGTGAAGCTCGCTGCCGGCGAGCTGCCCAGGGTCTCGCCCGACGGCACGATCGTCGCGTACGAGACCCAGTACGCGGGCAACTCCGTCCCGACGCTACGCGTGGTGGCGCCCACGGGCGGCGCGTCGCGGCTGCTGCTCAAGCCCGTCTGGTTCACCTTCGTCTTCTCGCCGGATTCCAAGACGCTCGCTGCGATCACCGGCAGGGAGGTCGGCAAGAAGCGGCTCGTCGTGATCGATCTCGCCACCGGCGCGGTGCGCAAGGTCGACAGCGGCCAGTTCTCGGGGCTGAGTTTCTCGCCCGACTCCGCGAGCCTGGTCTACGCCCGCGCGCCGAAAGACGCCTACCCGCCGCGCGCGGACCTCTTCATCGCTCCCGTCGCCGGGGGCGCGCCGACAGCGCTCACGACGGACCACCGCTCCGTCGACCCGGTCTGGGGCGCCGCGGGCATCGCGTTCGTGAAGCTGCGCAAGCCGACGCGCAAGGGCGACGCCTACAAGCAGGACATCTACATCGGCGACCCGACGACCGGGGTGGTGCGCCGGCTCACCCGGACCAAGGTGCCGTTCCTGCTCAGCGGCCTCGATCCGGTCGCCTGGTCGGGCGACGGCTCGCGCCTGCTCGCGGAGTTCGGCGGCCAGGACACGAGCTTCGCAGAGACCGTGGATCCCGCGACGGGCGTGGTCCGCCGCGCCGGTCGCGCATCGGACGGGCTGGTCGGCTACGACCTCTCAGCCGACGGCTCAACGATCCTCGCCACCACCGGTGGCTATGACCCCGGCGATCCGCACGACATCGTCACGGTGCCGTACACGGGCGGGCGCCCGACCGTGCTCGTGCGGGGCGGGCTCAGCCCCGACTGGACCCGGTAGCTCGTCGCTAGCGAATCTTGAAGCCGTCGAGTCCTTCCGGCGCGACGTCGCTCACGTCCACCGACTCCACCTCCGCCTGCGACGGGCCCTCGTGCAGGACCCGCAGCATCGATTCCACGGCATCGGGCTCGCCCTCGAGCCACACCTCGACCGTCCCGTCGTCGCGGTTGGCCGCCCAGCCGGCGACTCCGCGCTGGGTTGCGGCGCGCCGCACCGTGTCGCGGTAGAAGACACCCTGCACACGTCCGTGGACCACGGCGCGGCGGGCGCAGGGCACTACGCAGCCTCGGGCTCCGCGGCGTCGATCAGCGCGTTGGCCTGGGCGAGATGGCTGCGGACGGTCCCCGCCATCGCCTCGACGATCTGACGTGCGTTCTCGATCCCGGTCGTCGCGTTCGTCAGCTGCGACTTGATGCGCCGCACGTCTTCGAGCGCCTGGACGGCCCGTTCGACCTCGGTGCGCAGCCCTGCGGCGTCAAGCCCCGCGGCGTCGTCGCGGGCCATGAGGACGCGCGCTCGCGCCAGCGTGTAGGCGACCTCGAGCGAGAGCGTCGACCCCTCCTCGGGGTCGTAGACGCAAAAGACCTTGTTCGCGTTGAACTCGTGGTTGGCGAACGTGCGCGCCGGAAGCTCGGCCTCGGAGGGCACCACCAGCACAGCGTAGTCGGCGTTGCGCGTCTCGAGGCACCCGTCGAGCTCGGCGAGCGCGGCGTTCTTGGAGAGCTGACGATCCTTGGCCTCGAGCACGATGCGGCCGCGTGCAGGCCCGGAGCCGGCGTCGACCGCGACGACGACGTCGCCCTTCTTGCCACCCTCGCCGCGGACGTCGCCCACCGAGTCGCAGTCGTCGCCGCGGCCGCGGGCGATCGCGGCGACCGCGTCGAAGACGGCCTCCTCGTACGAACGGCCCTTCGCGGTGCCCTTCTCCTCGACGGCGGCGATCTCCGTGAGCTTCTCCTTCTCGGCCTTCAGCTCGGCGATCCGCAGCTCCATCGCCTGCATCTGCTCGGCCATTGCGCGCAGCTGCTCGACCTGGTGCTGGGAGTGCTGCTTCATCATCCCGAGCGTCGCCTGCTGGAAGCCGGCGATCGGGTTCGAGGCGGCGTCGTCGGAGGAGAACTGCTTGCGCAGGTCCTCGCGGATCTGCACCTGCGCCTCGGCGAGAAGGGCCTTGACGCGGTTCTGGACCGCGACGCTGGACTCGTCGCCGAAGTGGCGCGAGAGCAGCTTGGTCACGTGACCGGTCTCGCCGCCGAAGACCTCGTCGAACTTGGCGTCGAGCCGGTCCGACGCGTTGCGGGCGCGTTCGGCGAACTCCTTGTCGAGATCGCGCGCGGCGCGCTCGAACTCGGCCTTGACGAACTCCGCGTTTGCAGCCGTCTGCTCGCGGTCCAGGACGCGCGCGCCGATCTCGATCGCGTCGCCGACGAACCCCGCGGGGTTGTCGGCCTCGCGCGCGAGGCGCACCGCGCATTCGTCGGCGATCGCGAGACCGTCGACGTGCAAGCGGTCGCCGATGATGCGGACCTGGGCGAAGGGGAGAGTGGTGGCGGCTTCCATCGGTATCTGGGTCGCACCGTCGCAGGCGGACCTGACGGAACGCACGAAACGGTCCAGCCGCACGCGGCTGGACGCGTGATGGATGTACGCGTGCAGCGCTCACCACTAGGCTCCCGGCGGTGCGCCTCCCCCGCCCGGTCCTCCTCGCCTGCGTGCTCGCGCTCGTCGCCGGTGTCCTGCCGGCTGTCGCCCAGGACGTCCCGCCGCCCGCGCCGCCGCGCATGGCGGCCGGCATCGCCGACAAGGATCACGGCCCGGGCGCGTTCGTCCGCGTCGCCTGTTCGGCGACCTGCGACATCGAGGGCAAGGTCACGGTCACCGTCAACATGCGCCGCTATCTGCGCCTGACGCTGCAAACGGTCGGCAGGGGCAAGGGACACCTCGACGGCGCGGGGTCGATCGACGTGCTCGTCGGCCTGACCAACAAGGCGATTCGTGCGATCCGCAAGCGCGGCGGCAATCAGGTCCCGGTGACGCTCACCGCATCGGCCACGGACAGCGAAGGCCGCAAGTCCAAGCTCACGCGCAAGGTCACAATCCCGCTCTGAGCCGCCACCACCGGCGCAGGTCCTGCAGCTGGTGGGGAAGCGGCTCGGCACTCGGCTTGCGGCGCTTGATCCGGGCGAGCGCCTCATCCGGTTCGATCCCGTCGCGGAGCGTCAGCGCCGCCGCCGCGACGGTCGCGCTGCGCTGCCAGCCGGCGCGGCAGTGCAGGTAGACGCGCTCGCCGTCCTGGAGCCACGCGGACACCGCGGTCGCCGCACGCTCGATCGCACCGGGCAGCAGCCCGCCGTAGTCGATGAGCTCGAGGCGCCGCTCCTTGATCCCGGCAGCGCGCATCGCCGCTTCGACCGCCTCGCGGTCACCGTCCTCGTACTCCACGTCCTCGCAGAGGTTGAAGACGCAGCTGATGCCATCGGCCGCCAGGACCGCAACGTCCTCGGCGTCGGTCGGGTAGGCGCCGGTGACGAGCCCGTCGGCCACCTCGGCGTGGCCGAATCGCTCGAACCAGTCGCTCATCTGCGCTGAACAGTACGGGTCGCGTATCGCGGCACGCGGAAGGTACCGTCCTCTCGGTGGACGACCTCGCCCGCGCGCTTGCCGACCCCGGCGCTTCACCGGCACAGCTGCGCGCGCTGCTGCGCGGCGAGCTCGAGCACGGCGTCGCCGAGCTCGGTCTCAAGCGCTCCGGGTACGAGCGGGCGGTGACGGTCGTCGCCGGCCCCGGGCTCGTCGCGGTGGCTCCTGTGTCCCCACAGTTGCGCGCGGATCCGGCTGCAGTCGACGACCGCGGGTGGTCGCTTGTGGCAGCGCTCGTCGGAGCGCTCGTCGCCAGCGGGGGCGACCCGGAGCGGCTGCAGGCGGGTGAGCTCGAGGGCCACCTCGCGCTGGAGCTGCCCGGCGGCGACCACGAGCTCGTGCCGCTGGCGTTCGAGGAGCAGATCGCGGGCGTCGATCGCCTGCGGGCGCGCGCGCTCGCGTTCGCAGAGCTGCCGGTGAGCGACCTGCGCGAGCCGATCGGGGCCGGCCATCCGCTGCGCGCGGCGGCGCGGATCGCGGCGCTGGGCGGGAGGCCGGCCGACCCGGCCTCGGTCGCGGAACTCGAGGAGCTGCTCTTCGAAGCCGCCCCGGCCGAGACGACGCGCCCGCACGACGATCCCGATCCGGCGCGCCGGATCGCGCGGCGCATCCTGCAGCGGCTCAACGGCATGGGGAAGTGGGGCGGCTACCACACGGAGTTCGTGCATCTCGCGCGCGGGTTCGCCGGCAACGACCGGGCGCTCGCCGAGGAGGTCGGCGAGGCGCTGATCGCCTCCGATCTGCTCCGCGAGAAGCAGAGCGTCGGGCAGCGCCACGTGTTCCTCAATCCGCGCCGTGCCGCGGACGTACATGCCTTGATCGAACGCGGGGTAGAGCCGCCAGGACTTAGGCTGCCATAAGTGAACGTCATCGGACAGATCAGCGACAAGCTCCACACCGCGAAGACGCTCGTCGAAACGGGCATCTTGCGGCCCGCGCGGCCCGACAAGCTCGTGCGCGTCGGCGTCGCGCTGCAGAAATGGGGGCCGACCCCCGCCGCCGGCTACACGGCCAGCGCGATCCGCTATCCCAACGACACGGCGATCATCGACGAGCTCGGGACGCTGACGTTCCGCGAGGTCCACGAGCGCACCAACGCGCTGGCCCACGCGCTCAGCGACGCCGGCATCCTCGAGGGCGACGGCGTCGCGATCATGTGCCGCAACCACCGCGGCTTCATCGACGCGACCGTCGCCTGCTCGAAGCTCGGCGCCAACGCGCTCTATCTCAACACCGCCTTCGCCGGCCCCCAGATCACCGACGTCGTCGCCCGCGAAAAGCCGGTGGCGCTGATCTACGACGCGGAGTTCGAGGAGCTCGTCCACGACGCCGGCGTGCGCCGTAAGCGCTTCATCGGCTGGCACGACGGTGCCGACAAGCCCAAGGACCCGCTGCTCGAGGATCTCATCGCCTCCGGCGACTCCTCCGACGTCGTTCCTCCTTCGGAGAAGGGTCGCGTGGTGATCCTCACCTCGGGGACCACCGGGACGCCGAAGGGTGCGTCGCGCAAGCAGCCCGAGTCGCTGGATCCGGCGGCGGCCCTGTTCTCGAAGATCCCGCTCCGGGCGCGCGAGACGACGATGATCGCCGCGCCGATGTTCCACTCCTGGGGCTTCGCGCACTTCACGCTGGGAATGGGCCTGAGCTCGACGGTCGTCCTCAACCGCAAGTTCGATCCCGAGGCCACGCTCAGTCTCACGGCCCAGCACGAGGCGACGGCGCTGGCGGTCGTGCCGGTGATGCTGCAGCGGATCCTCGAGCTACCGGTCGACACGATCAAGAAGTACGACCTGAGCGCATTGCGGGTCATCGCGGCCTCGGGCTCCGCGCTGCCCGGCGACCTGGCGGTCAAGGCCATGGATGCCTTCGGCGATGTGCTCTACAACCTCTACGGCTCGACCGAGGTCGCCTGGGCCACGATCGCCACGCCCGAGGATCTGCGCGCCGCCCCGGGCACGGCCGGCCGGCCCCCGCGCGGCACGATCGTGCGGCTTTATGACGAGAGCGGCGCGCTGATCGAGAAGCCGGGGCAGACAGGCCGCATCTTCGTGGGCAACGAGATGCTCTTCGACGGCTACACCGGCGGTGGCGGCAAGGACGTCATCGACGGCCTGATGGCCACGGGCGACGTCGGGCATCTCGACGAAGGCGGCCGCCTGTTCGTCGACGGCCGCGACGACGAGATGATCGTCTCGGGCGGCGAGAACGTCTTTCC
>JAWVFZ010000083.1:0-4093 GCA_033855555.1 Solirubrobacteraceae bacterium | reverse complement strand
CACACGGGCTCATGGAGACGGAGTTCTCCTGGGGGCTCGGCGGCCACGAGCCCTACGGCGAGCGCCTGCGCGAGGAGCTCGGCTACACGCCGGTCTACGTCCGCTACAACACCGGCCGCCATATCTCTGAGAACGGCGCCTCGCTGGACGAGCTGCTGGAGAGCGTCGTCGCGCAATGGCCGGGCGACGTCCAGGAGATCGCGCTGGTCGGCCACTCGATGGGCGGCCTGGTCGCGCGCAGCGCCTGCCACCAGGCCAAGCTGCGCGAAGCGGGGTGGGTCGGGAAGGTTCGCCGCGTGGTCTCGCTCGGCACGCCGCACATGGGTGCGCCGCTGGAGCAGTCGGTGCATGTCCTCAGCGCGGCGCTCAACGCGCTTCCCGAGACGCGAGCCTTCAGCGCCTTCCTGCGCCGGCGCAGCGGCGGGATCCGCGATCTTCGCCAGGGCTCGCTCGTCGACGCCGATTGGCGCGACCGCGATCCAGACGCGCTGCGTGCGGCCGCCTGCGAGGAGGTGCCGCTGCTGGAGGGCGCCACGCACTGCTTCGTGTCGGCCACGCTGACGCGCAGCGAGCGTCACCCGGTCGGCCGCCTGCTGGGCGACTGCCTCGTGCTCGTGCCCTCCGCCGCGGGTCGCAGCCGCACGCGCCGGATCGGCTTCCGAGACGAGGACGGCGCCCACATCGGCGGCGCCACGCACTTCGCTCTGCTCAACCATCCGCGCGTGTACGAGCAGCTCCGCGCCTGGCTCGCATAGCGTTCAGCGCCACATGAAGGTCGCCTTCTGGCTGAGCGCCGGGCTGCTCGTCTACACGCAGGCCGGTTACGGGTTGCTGCTGGCCGCGCTCTCGCGGCTGCGCCGGCCGCTGCCCGCGCCCGCTTCTGCGACGCCGCCGACGGTCTCGGTGGTCGTCGCGGCATACGCCGAGGAGGCGGTGATCGCGGGCAAGGTGGCCAACACGCTGGCACTCGACTACCCGCGCGAGCGCCTGGAGATCGTCGTGGCCTGCGACGGCTCGCCCGACGCCACGCCAGCGCTCGCCCGGGCCGCGGGCGCCGACCTCGTCCTCGAGCTGCCGCGCGGCGGCAAGATCCGCGCGCAGGATGCCGCCGTGGCGCGGGCGCGCGGCGAGATCGTCGCGTTCTCCGACGCCAACGCGGTCTGGGAGCCCGACGCGCTGCGCCGGCTCGTCGAGCCGTTCGCCGACCCGCGCGTCGGTTACGCCTGCGGGCAGGTCCAATTCGTCAACGAGGCCGGCACGAACGAGGAGGGGCTGTACTGGCGCTACGAGATGTGGCTGCGAGCGATGGAGTCGCGGCTGGCGAGCGTCACGGGCGGCAACGGCGCGATCTACGCGACGCGCAAGGAGGACTACCTCGTCGTCGACCCGGTCATGGGCCACGACCTGAGCTTCCCGTTCAACATGGTCAAGCGCGGGCGCCGCGCCGTGTACGCCTCTGCAGCGCGGGCGACCGAGAAGATGGTCCCGACCATCGAGGGCGAGTTCGCGCGCAAGCGGCGGATGATGAGCCACGCCTGGCCGATCGTCGTGCGCGGCGGCCTGCTGAGCCCGCGCGGCTATTCGCCGCTGTACGCGCTCATGATCGCCAGCCACCGCGCGCTGCGCTACGCCTCGCCGTTCCTGCACCTGGTCGCGTTCGCCGCCAGCGCCGCGCTGCTCGGCGAGGGTTGGATCTACGCCGCCGCCTTCGCGCTCCAGCTGGCGCTGCTGCTCGCCGCGCTCGCGGGCGGGATCCGCCCGTTCCTCATCGCCCGTTACTACGTGCTGACGACGGCGTCCATCGCCGCCGGCCTGTACGACTGGGCGCGCCACGGGACGCCGGCGGGCTGGGCGCCGGCCGAGGGCACGCGGTGAGGCGCGCGTTCGACGTCGTCGTCGCCGGCGCCGCGCTGGTCTTCTTCTCGCCGGTCCTGCTCGCGGCGATGATCGCGATCCGCCTGGAATCGCCGGGCAGCCCGATCTACCGCCAGCGGCGCGTCGGCATGGACGGCAAGGAGTTCGACGTCCTGAAGCTGCGCACCATGGTCACCGGCGCCGAGCACATCGGCGCCGGCATGGCGATCGACGAGGGCGACACGCGGATCACGCGCGTCGGCGGGTTCCTGCGGCGCACGTCGCTGGACGAGATCCCCAACCTCGTCAACGTGCTCACCGGCGAGATGGCGATCATCGGGCCGCGTCCGACGATCCCGGTGCAGGTCGCGCAGTACACCGAGCGTCAGTGGGGCCGGCTCGCGGTCAAGCCCGGGCTGACGGGCTGGGCGCAGGTCAACGGCCGCGCCGCGCTGCCATGGCCCGAGCGCATCGAGCTCGACCTCTGGTACATCGAGAACCGCACCTGGCGCCTGGACCTCCAGATCCTGCTGCGGACGGCGCGGATGGTGCTCGGCGGCCACGGCCTCTACAAGGGCGGCACGGGCGGCTGGAAGGACCCGGCGGGGTAGGGTCCGCCGCCGTGCCAAGCGCAGTCCTCCTCACCGGCGTCGGCAAGCGCTACGACATCGTCTCGTCGTTCGCCCAGCACACGACCGTCGTCGCGGCCGATCCGAATCCGCTGGCGCCCGCGCAATACGCGGCCACGGTGCGCGCGAGCGTCCCGCTGATCGCCGACCCGGCATACGTGCCGGAGCTGCAGCGCCTGTGCGAGGAGCACGACGTCGGCGCGATCGTGCCGCTGACCGACCTGGACATCGAGACGCTGGCGCTGGCGCGCGCCGACGGCCGCCTGCCGCAGGCGCTGGTGCCCGACCCGGAGATCGCGACGGCGACCTACGACAAGTACGAGACGCACCTGCTGCTCGAGCGCCTCGGGTTCCCCAGCCCCGCGACCGTGCTGCCGGGCGAGGAGCCGCCCTCCTATCCGGTCATGGTCAAGCCGCGGCGCGGCAGCGGCGCGCGTTCCATCCATCCGGCGCGCGACGCCGAGGAGGCCGCGTTCTTCTGCCGCTACGTCGACGAGCCCGTGATGGTGCAGAAGCTGATGGATGGGCCCGAGTTCTCGATCGACACCCTGAGCGACCGCGACGGGCGCTGCCTCAACGCGATCCCGCGCACGATGATCGAGTCGCGCGGAGGCGAGTCGATCAAGGGGACGGTGATCGACGATCCGGAGCTCGTCGCGCTGGGCCGCGATGTCGTCGAGGCGCTGGGTACGCGCGGGCCGTGCACCGTCCAGGCGTTCCGCGACAAGGAAACCGGCCTGGGGATCACCGACGTCAACACGCGCTTCGGCGGCGCCTTCCCGGCCCCGATGTATGCGGCGCTGGAGGGACGCACCTATCCGGAGCTGATCGTCCGCATGGCCCGTGGCGAGCCCGTCGAGCCACACGTCGGCGAGTTCCGCGCGGGGCTGACCTTCACCCGCTACTACTGGCAGCTCGAGCTCGATGCCGAGCTGCGCCCCACCGGCCGCGGCATCGTGGGGGCTCCGGGACCCCCTCTGCCCAAGTAGCCGCGAGCTACCCTGGGCCGATGCCCGTGGCGCTCGTCTTTCGCTGTCAGATCTGCGGAAAGCGTCCCGATCCCGAGACGCAGCGGAGTCTCGAGCGCCAGCTGCTCGACATGCGCCACGGCGAGTACGTCGACGCGGAGCCGGGCCGCTGGCTGACCTGGCACGGGCGGGGCATCTACGGTCGCCACCGCTACGCATGCGGGGAGCACCGGGGCGAGCTGAAGGCGCAGGTACGCGAGGACTACGGCACGCTCGGCTGGCACCCCTGGGCCCGCGGGCCACATCCGTGGGCGGGGCGGCGCGGCACCGACAAGGCTCGCCGGCTTGCCCGCCTGCTGCGCTCGACGTTCGGCTAGGGCGTCGCTACGGGATGAACTCGGGACCCTTGTCGACGTACTGCTCGCGGAAGTCGCGGATCGCGTCGATGGCCTTCGTGTTCCAGGTCGTGCAGCCGAGGTAGCGCTGCCACGCGACGGCGGCGACCTGGAACGGCATGCCCGTGTTGTTCTCGAAGAGCAGCTGGTGGTAGCCCGACTTGCCCTTCAGCGGCTCGTTGAAGATCGACACGAGGGTGTCGACGACCTGCTTCGGCGTGCCCGGCTTGTACTGGATCTCGACGCG
>JAWVFZ010000082.1:0-9952 GCA_033855555.1 Solirubrobacteraceae bacterium | reverse complement strand
TGTCGGACCACACGTACCAGTCGCGCTTGGGGTTGTCGGGCGACGAGCGCGCCTCCTGGAACCATGGGTGGTCCGACGAGGTGTGGTTCATCACCAGGTCGGCGATGACACGCATGCCGCGCTGGTGAGCGGCGGTGATGAAGCGCTCGAAGTCCTCGACCGTCCCGTAGTCGGGATGGATCGAATAGAAGTCGGAGATGTCGTAGCCGCCGTCGCGCAGCGGTGAGGCGAACATCGGCAGCAGCCAGATGCAGTCCACGCCGAGCCAGGCCAGGTAGTCGAGCTTCTCGGTGAGGCCGAGGAAGTCGCCGCTGCCGTCGTCGTTGCCGTCGAAGAAGCCGCGCAGGTGGATCTCGTAGAAGACCGCGCGCTTGAACCACAGCGGGTCGCGCTCGAACCAGTGGTTCGGGGAGGCGACCTCGTGCTGCTGGCGCTCGGCGTCGAGGGTCACGAGAGCACCTCGAGCACGTGTGCCTGCCGGTTGCCAGGCTCCAAACGCACGTAGTTGCCGCCCAGGCGCCAGTCGTAGCCGGAGCCGTCGAGGACGTCGCGGACGCCGAAGACCGGCGGCAGGCCGAGGTCGGCCGGGACGGTGACGAGGCCCTCCTGGATGTGGTCGGGATCGAGGTTGACGACGCACAGCACGACGTCGCCATCATGGACCTTCGCGTAGGCGATCAGCCCGTCGTTCTGGGTGTCGAGGAAGCGCAGCCCGACGAGCCGCTGCAGCGCCGGGTGCGCGCGGCGCGCGCTGTTGAGCGCCCTGACCATCGGCAGCAGCGGGCCGTCCAGCGCGCGCGACTTCAGCTCGTACTTCTCGGAGTCCAGGTACTCCTCGGAGCCCTCGCGGACCGGGACGTTCTCGCAGTGCTCGAAGCCGGAGTAGATCCCGTAGCTGGGGCTCAAAGTGCTCGCCAGCACCAGGCGCGCCTCGAACGCCGGCCGGCCGCCCTGCTGGAGGTAGGCGTGCAGGATGTCCGGCGTGTTGGCGAAGAAGTTCGGCCGGAAGTAGTCGGCGGTCTCGGTGGTGAGCTCGGTCAGGTACTCCTCGAGGTCCCAGCGCGAGTTCTTCCACGTGAAGTACGTGTAGGACTGGTCGAAGCCCGCCTTCGCCAGCGCGCGCATCATCGCCCGGCGCGTGAAGGCCTCCGACAGGAAGATCACGTCGGGGTGCTCGGCGTGGACCTCTCCGATCAGCCACTCCCAGAACGCGACCGGCTTGGTGTGCGGGTTGTCGACGCGGAAGGCCTTCACGCCATGCGAGATCCACAGCCGGAAGATCTCCAGCCACGCGTCCCACAGCGCACGCCAGTCCTCGGACTGGAAGTTGACGTTGTAGATGTCCTGGTAGCGCTTGGGCGGGTTCTCGGCGTACTTGAGCGTCCCGTCGGGGCGGTGGAAGAACCACTCGGGGTGCTCCTTCAGCCACGGGTGGTCGGGCGAGCACTGCAGCGCGATGTCCAGCGCGATCTCGATGCCGTGCTCCTGGCAGGTGGCGACCAGGGCGTCGAAGTCCGCGAACGTGCCGAGCTCGGGTGCGATCGCGTCGTGGCCGCCCTCGGGCGAGCCGATCGCGTAGACGCTGCCCGGGTCGCCCGGGCCGGCGGTCAGCGTGTTGTTGGCGCCCTTGCGGTTGGTCTTGCCGATCGGGTGGATCGGCGTGAAGTAGAGGATGTCGAAGCCCAGCTCGGCGATCTGCGGCACGACCTTGCGCACGCCCTGCAGCCCGCCCCAGGAGCGCGGGAAGAGCTCGTACCAGGCGCTGAAGCGCGCGCGCTCGCGGTCGACCACGAGGTCGACGGGCTCGGGCAGCGAGCCGGCGCCGCTGCGGTCCGGACAGCGCTCGGCGGCGGCCACGACATCGGGGGCGAGTGCCGCCTCCAGGCGCTGGGACTGGTCGCGGTCGCTGTCGGAGACCCTCGCGGAGGCCGCCTCGAGCAGCGTGGCGTCCTTGCCCTTGGCGCGCTCGGCGGCGGCGGCGAGGAGCAGCGCGCCCTCGCTGAGCTCGCCGGCGAGGTCGATCTGGCCGCCGTCGAGCTTGCGCCGCACCTCGTGGCGCCAGGACGCGAGCGGGTCGATCCAGGACTCGATCGAGTACTGCCAGCGCCCGCAGGCATCGACCGCGAAGCTGCCCTCCCACGTGTCGCCGTCGACGTGGGCGTCGATGCGGCGCATCGGCGCCTCCTTCCAGCGCCGGGTGGGTGGGGAAGTGTTCCGGTAGCGCACGACGGCGCGCAGCTCCTCGTGGCCATCGGCGACGATCTCGGCGCGCACCGTGACGGCGTCCCCGACGCAGCGTTTCGCGGGGTAGCGCCCGCAGTCGACCAGCGGCGCAGGCCGTTGTACGAGGATGCGTGGCGGCGGTTGGGTCTTCGAACGGACGGGCACCTGGTCCTCTCCCTATCCGATTGACCCGGAAAGTCAACGTCTTTGCCTGAACTCTTCACGCGATCGAGCGGGGTGCAGCTGCACCTCACCTCCCTGCCGGGCGGCCGGCTGGGCGCCGCCGCCCGCGCCTGGGTCGACTTCCTGGCCGCCGCCGGCCAGTCCTGGTGGCAGGTCCTGCCCGTCGGGCCGCCCGACCGGCACGGCTCCCCGTACAAGTCGCGCTCGGCGTTCGCGGCCTGGCGCGGGTTCCTCGAGGACCCGTCGGCGCCGGTCTCGCGCGCCGAGGCGCAGGCGTTCGCCGAGCGCCACCCGTGGGCGCAGACGATGTCCGCCCGCGCGCTTGCCGACCAGGTGCGCTTCGACCGCGAGTGGGGCACCCTGCGGGCGTACGCGACCGAGCGCGGCGTGCGGCTGATCGGCGACGTCCCGATCTACGTCGCGCCCGGCTCCGACGACCACCGCGAGCATCCCGAGCTCTTCCTCGACGGCCTGGTCGCGGGAGCGCCCCCGGACGCCTACACCGAGAAGGGCCAGCTCTGGGGCAACCCCGTCTACGACTGGCCGGCGCAGCGCCGGCGCGGTTACCGCTGGTGGACGCAGCGCCTGGGCCGCGCCGTCGAGCTCTTCGACGTGGCGCGCATCGATCACTTCCGCGGCTTCGTCGCGGGCTGGGTCGTCCCGGAGGGCGCACGCGACGCACGCGGCGGCCGTTGGCGTCGCGGACCCGGCCGCGCCGTCTTCGAAGCCGCGCGCGCCCAGCTGGGCGCGCTGCCCTTCATCGCCGAGGATCTCGGCGTCATCACCGAGCCGGTGGACCGCCTGCGCCACGAGCTCGGGCTCCCCGGAATGGTCGTGCTGCAGTTCGGCTTCGACCCCGACGACCTCACGAGCCCGCATCGACTCGAGCACCACACGAACGACCGCGTCGCCTACACCGGCACCCACGACACCGACACGCTCGCCGGCTGGCTGGCGTCGTTCGAGCACCCCCAGCTGCTCCCAGCGCGCGACGTCTGGGGCCTGACCCGCTGGTGGATGGACTCCCCGGCCCCGCTGGTGATGCTCCAGGCCCAGGACCTCCTCGAGCTCGGCTCGCAGGCACGCATGAACACGCCCGGCCGGGCCGGCGGCAACTGGTCCTGGCAGCTCCCCGCCGGCGCGCTGACCAGGCCGCTCGCGCGGCGCCTACGGCAGATCACCGCAGCGGCGGGCCGCTGCTGAGCCTGCTCCCACCACCCGGGGTCAAGTCTTTCATTGCCACATTTCGACGCCTGGGGTCAAGTCTTTCATTGCCACATTTCGACGCATGGGGTCAGGTCTTGGGAAAGAACCGGCACGCCTGTGGCAGGCAGGCCTAAGCGATCGAAGTGGCCCTGGTGCCATCGTCCGCGGCGCCCGCCGCGTTCGCGCGCCACAACCCGACGAAATTCTCGCTCACCGAGCAAACACCGGTCATGTGCCCCATGCGCAGCTCGGCGGCAGACCGCGCCCCACCACAGCGGCCGACGCTCCTTTCCCCCAATGCAAGCAAGCAGCGCCAGACCCGCCGCAACCCATTGCGCTGCGCGCCACCACATGCCCCGGCTTCGCGCGAAGTACGCAAATGTGGCAATGAAAGACTTGACCCCTACCACGCAAATGTGGCAATGAAAGACTTGACCCCAGCATGCCGCTCAAGCCGTCGAACGTCCCGCCCGCGCGTGGGCTTCCGGATCCGCCCGCCTATCTGCCCGGCCCCACGCCGCCGGCGGAGCCGCCGCCCGCGGGGCTCCTCGCCCGGCTGCGCGCGCGTCGCGCGGGAGCGCGTCGTGGCGTCCGCGCCGGCCCGGGAGCCGCGCTGGGTCGCGGGGTGGTGCTCGAGGTGGCGCCCGGCGCGGCGATCGAACTTGGCGCGGGGTGCGCCCTGGGGCCGCGCTGCAAGCTCCACGCCCGCGCCGGCGTCATCCGCATCGGCGAAGGCGCGGTGCTGGGCCAGGGCTGCACGCTCACCGCTCACGCCGGCATCGCGATCGGACGTGAAGCGGAGCTCGGCGACGAGGCGGTCGTGATCGACTTCGACCATCGCTTCGATGACGTCGAGCGCCCCGTGCGCGAGCAGGGCGTCGTCGGGACGCCGGTGGTCATCGGGGAGCGGGCGCGCATCGGGGCGCGCGCCGCGATCCAGCGCGGGATCACGGTCGGCGAGGGCGCGGCGGTGAGCGCACTGTCGGTGGTCACGCGCGATGTCGCTGCAGGGACGCGGGTCGGCGGCGTTCCCGCGCAGGCGCCTCAGACCGGTTCTAAGCCGCGGCCGGGCAGCGGAACGCGAGATGAATCTCGGTCCCGTCCGGACCGCTGACGACCTCGCAGCGCTCGCTCACGGCCGACATGATCGGCAGGCCCAGGCCGAGCCCGGGGCTGTCGGTGCGCGGCAACAGGCCGTCGCCGTCGTCGGCGATGACCAGCTTCAGCTCGCCGCGCTCCACGGACGCGTGGAGACGCAGCTGCCCCGGCCGCTCGCGGTAGGCGTGGATCACGGCGTTCGTCGCGGCCTCGGACACCGCGAGCCGGGCGTCGCCGACCGCGTCAGCGGTCATCCCGCAACGTTCAGCGAGGTCGACCACGGCCTGGCGCATGGCGCCCACGCCCGGCGGCGTTCCCGGGAAAGTGGCGTCAAATGCGTTGGGGGGTACCGACATCCACCTCTTGCGGTACCCCCCAGGGCTTTCTACAAGCCTCGATCAGGCGTTCAGCTGCACTTCGAGGTCGTGGACGCGGTCGACGTGGTGCCGTCCGTGAACACGAAATCCGACTTGAAGCTGAGCGTCTTCTTGGTGCAGCCCTTCAGGCCGACGTAGGGCCGGCTCTTGGATCCGGTGCCCTTCACGGCCGTCTTGAAGTCCGTCAGCGTCGCGTACGCGCCGGGGACCGGCTGCTGCAGGTTGTCCGGGATGGCGACCGTGAGCTTCTTGCCGAACTTGCCGCTGTCGCTGACGAGCTTGCCCTCGATCACCGAATGGATGGCGAGCGGATCGTTGCCGTTGACCAGCAGCTCGAGCGTGCTTCCGGGTCCGTTGTAAGCCGTGACCGTGAGGTTCTCGACCAGGCCGAGTGCGACTCCCTGGGCCGAGCCGCTGCCGACGCCCGAGCCCTTCTTGCACTTCGTGTTGTCGGTCTGCACCTGCGTCTTCGAGCACGTGGGCAGGTACTTCGACCCGAACACGAGGTTCTTGTCGAAATGCACGACGGTCGACTTCGTGGCGAAGCCAGGCTCGCCGGCCTTGGGCTGCGTGATGAGCTCGACCGACAGCTTGACGTTCTTCGGCTTCTTGACGGTGCCCTTCTTGCTCGGGCTCGCAGAGGCCTTGAGGGAAGTGGTCGGGGTGACGGCCTGGGCGACGCCGACGGCGCCGAGCGCCGTGACGGCCGCAGCCGTGATCATGAACTTGCGCATTGTTCTCCTGATTGAGGGTGGCCCCTCACGAGACCGGCAGCAGCGCCGGAGTTGCGGGCCGCTACGCAGGTAGTCCGGCTACGAACCGCAGGAGTTTCGCGCCGGCGTCGGCGGTGATCGCCGGGCCGTGCCCGAAGCCCGCCACGGTCGGCTCCAGCGCGGCGAGCTTGCGCTCCGATGCGCGGTTCTGGGCCGGGTCTAACGTCAGCGGACCGGGCGGCTCGCGCAGGCCGGGTGCCGTCGTCATCAAGTGCATGTTGAAGAACACGTCGCCGGCGATCAGGACGCCATCTGAGGCGCGCCAATAGGCGACGTGGCCCGGGGAGTGTCCCGGCACGTCGAGCACCGTGAATCCGGCGGTGAGCTCATCGCCCTCTGCCAGCGTGCGCGCCACCGGCACCTTCTTGAAGTCGCCGAGCATGCCCGCCACCAGCCTGATCCCGGGCTTGTCGAAGGGCGGCTTCTTCACGGCCTCGCCGATCTCGGTGGCCTCGCGATCGCCGGCGCCGACCCACACCGGCAGCCCGAACTCCTCAGCCAGCTTGCAGGCCGAGCCGGCGTGGTCGCCGTGCGCGTGGGTGAGCGCGATCGCCTCCACCCCGTGCTCGCGCACGATCGTGGCGAGCTTCTTTGCCGACATCGGCAGCCCGGTGTCGACGAGCACGTTGCCGACCAGGTAGGCGTTGATGCCATCGCGCGGCGTCAGTGCGATCTGATGCACGTCAGGAGCGATCTGATTCACGGCAGCGACCCTACCGGCGGGCGCGTCGGCGCGATCATCGGCGTGCCGCTTGAAGCCGCTGACCGGTAGGTGTCCGCCAAAGGGCTAGGGTGGGGGTATGGCCAGCCCTCTGAATCAGTCAGCCGTCATCAAGGAGCTCGACCGCGTCGCCGACAAGCTCGCGGCGAAAGGCCTCAGCGCCGACAAGCGGATGGCGCTCCTGCGCCGCCAGGCCCAGCTCGGCGACCTGCGCGACGCGATCGCCCAGCGCGCCCGCCGCGCCGCCGCCTCGTAGCGCCTTCTGCACGCCGCGCTGCAGCGCGGTCACCTTGGCCAGATGAGCACGCCCGCGCTTCAGCCGTGCACCAAGGCGGCCGATGGGAAAAACGATGTCGAGACGCCTGAGCGCATGGCTGTGCCCGACCGCGCTCGACCGCGCGCGGATGCTCGACAACTCAGACCGCCTGCGGCGCGCCCGGATGATCACGCTGGCCGCGGTCGCCGCAACGCTGCTGTCGTTCGCGCCGACCTACGGCTGGTGGACGCTCGCGCTGTTCGCGGTCGGCGCCATCAACATGGCCACGATCGACTGGCGCATCGCCCGCAGCGCTTACCCGCAGCTGCACATCGCCTCCGGGATCCTCCTCATGCAGGCGATCCTCGCGGGGACGGTCGCGCTCGGCGGCGGCCCGGAAAGCGTCGCGCTGCCCTGGCTGGTGCTGCCGACCGTGTTCGCCGCAGCGCGGTTCCGCGGAGCCGTCGTCGCCGCCGACATCATCATCGGCATCCTGCTGATGCTGGCGGCCACGCTGGGAACGGACGCCGCGGGGTTCTTCGACCGCCCCGGGCCCGTCATCGTCTCCGCGGCCCTGCTGACCAGCATCACCGCGGCCGTCTACGTGCTCAGCGCCGCCGAGGTGGAGCAGCGCGGAGATGCGGTGCTCGACCATCTCACCGGACTGCTGAACCGCACGTCGCTGGAGGCACGCTTCACCGAGCTCGCCGAGCTGGCGGTCCTGAGGGGCGATCCGATCTCCATGGTCGTCCTCGACGTCGACCACTTCAAGTCGATCAACGACGAGCACGGCCATGCGGGTGGCGACGGCGTTTTGCGCGATCTCGCCCTGGGGCTACGCGAACAGCTTCGCTCGTTCGAGCTCGTCTACCGCGTCGGCGGCGAGGAGTTCCTCCTGCTGCTGCCCGGCACCTCGCTCCGGGAGGCTTCGTCGGTCGCGGAGCGACTGCGCGTGGCGCTCGAGCAGGCCCGGCCCGGAGGGATCGCGGTCACGGCCTCGTTCGGGGTCGCGACCGGCTCGGGCAGGACGCGCTTCGACGACCTCTTCGCCGCGGCCGATGCCTCGCTCTACCGCGCCAAGGCGGCGGGACGCAACCGCATCGACGTGGCGGCAGTCGTCGGCGCGCGCCCGCTTGCCGCCTGACGCAGTCGCGGGGCGCGCCGCGGCGCCCGGATATGGTGCTGCAGGTGCAGACTGGCGAGCACGTCGTCGAGCTGACCGGGACCGGTGTGTCCCCCGCCGACGTCGTCGCTGTCGCGCGCGCCGGCGTGCGCGTGGCCCTGGCCGGCGCGGCGCGCGAGGAGATGGCGCGCAGCGCGGAGGTCGTCGCGCGGCTGGTGGATTCCGAGGAGCCGGCCTACGGCGTGTCCACCGGCTTCGGCTCGCTGGCCAACGTGACGATCCCGGCAGAGCGCCGCGAGGAGCTGCAGCGCGCGCTCGTGCGCTCGCACGCCGCGGGGATGGGGCCGCCTGTCGAGCGCGAGGTCGTGCGGGCGATGATGTTCCTGCGCGCCCGCACGCTCGCCATGGGCCGGTCGGGCGCGCGCCCCGTGGTGGCCGAGACGATCCTCGCGCTGTTGAACGCCGGGATCACGCCGGTGGTCCGCGAGCACGGGTCGCTCGGCGCCAGCGGCGACCTCGCGCCACTGGCGCACTGTGCACTGGTGCTGATCGGCGAGGGCGAGGTGATGGACGGCGACGGCGCCGTGCCGGCCGCGAGAGCGCTTGCGGCTGCGGGGATCGAGCCGGTGACGCTCGAGGCGAAGGAGGGCCTGGCACTGATCAATGGCACCGACGGCATGCTCGGAATGCTGCTGCTCGCCGCGCATGATCTGCAGCTGCTGCTGCGCGTCGCCGACATCGCCGCGGCGATGTCTGTCGAAGCGCTGTTGGGCACCGACCGTGCCTTCGCCGAAGACCTCGTCGCGCTGCGCCCGCAACCCGGCCAGGCCGCGAGCGCGGCCAACCTCCGCGCGCTGCTCGCGGGCTCGCCCATCGTCGCCAGCCATCGCTATGGCGACGATCGCGTCCAGGACGCGTACTCGCTGCGCTGCGCGCCGCAGGTCACCGGCGCGGCGCGCGACACGCTCGAGCACGCTCAGCGCGTCGCCGGCGCCGAGCTGTTGTCGGCGATCGACAACCCGATGGTCCTGCCGGACGGGCGCGTCGAGTCGTGCGGGAACTTCCACGGCGCCCCGCTCGGGTTCGTGTGCGACTTCCTGGCGATCGCCGCGGCCGAGGTCGGCGCGATCGCCGAGCGGCGCACCGATCGGCTGCTGGACGCGACGCGCTCGCATGGCCTGCCGCCGTTCCTCACTCCCGACCCAGGAGTCAACTCCGGGCTGATGATCGCCCAGTACACGCAAGCCGCCATGGTGGCCGAAAACCGGCGCCTCGCCGCGCCCGCGAGCGTCGACTCGCTGCCGACGAGCGCGATGCAGGAGGACCACGTCTCGATGGGCTGGAGCGCCGCGCGCAAGCTGCGGGTGGCGCTGGCGAACCTCGCGCGGATCCTCGCCGTCGAGGTCACATGCGCCGCACACGGCATCGACCTGCGCGCGCCGCTCGTACCGGGCGCGGGCACCGGGGCCGCGCTGCGCGCGGTGCGCGCGCAGATCGACGGGCCGGGGCCTGACCGCCGCCTGTCGCCGGACCTCGCCGCGGTGGAGGAGCTGGTGACATCGGGCGTGCTGCTGGACGCCGTCGAGGCCGCGATCGGAGCGCTGCGATGACGCGGACGATCCGCGCGCCGCGCGGCGCGGACCTCTCCTGCCTCGGATGGCCCCAGGAGGCGGCCATGCGGATGCTGATGAACAACCTCGACGCCGAGGTCGCCGAGCGCCCCGAGGACCTCGTCGTCTACGGCGGCACGGGCCGCGCGGCGCGCTCGTGGGAGGCCTACGACGCGATCGTCCGCACGCTGCGCACGCTCAAGGACGACGAGACGCTGCTCGTCCAGTCCGGCAAGCCCGTCGGCGTGTTCCGCACGCACGAATGGTCGCCGCGCGTCCTGATCGCCAACTCGAACCTGGTCCCCGAATGGGCGACGTGGGACGAGTTCCGGCGGCTCGAGGATCTCGGGCTGACGATGTACGGCCAGATGACCGCGGGCTC
>JAWVFZ010000081.1:0-3808 GCA_033855555.1 Solirubrobacteraceae bacterium | reverse complement strand
CCGGACGGGGATCGGCCGGCTCCTCCGGCTTCGGACGCGACTCCGTATGTGTGCCGGACGGGCGCGCGGCGCCAACGCCGGCGCCCGCCAGCCGGACGACGTCCCAATCGCCTGGTGAGCTCTGTTTCAGAAGCCAGTGCTCGTTGGCCGATGCGCCCGCGTTGAGCGACGCGGCGCGAGCGGTGGCCTCGTCACGTGTCACAGACAGAGCGTACGCCTCATGACGACCCTGCCCCGAGCGGCTCCGGGCGCATCCGCTGGTACGCGATGGCCGCGAGTAGGAGCAGCAGGCCGAGCCCGAGGAACGAGCCGACGCGGTACACCGAGGTCAGCGCCGCGAGGTCGTACAGGAACACCTTGGCCGCGGTGAGGCCGAGCAGTCCGAGGCCTGCCAGGCGCAGCGGCCGCGACCGGCCGCTTAGCCCGAGCAGGAGCGTCCCGACGCCCGCAAGGCTCCACAGCGCGCTGAGCTGGAGCTGCCCCTGCTGAACGGCGCCTCCGTCCAGCGCCGCCGGGGATAGCGCCACGACTGTCAGCGAGGCCAGGTACAGGAGCACGGCCGGGACGGCCGCCGTCAGGGTGCGGATCGCAGGATCGGTGCGCTGCAGGACGCGTGCGCAAGCGCCGCTCGCAGCGGCGAGCGCGCCGAGGCCGAGCGCCGCAGGTCCGAGCTCCGTGCCGCCCGACAGCAGGCCCGCCGGCGCGGCCTGGTCGCCGAGCGCGAAGACCCCGGCAGCGACGAGGTGCACCATCGCGGCAGTGCGAGCGATCGGGTCGTCGCGGAGAACCGCGATGCGCGCCAGCGCGACGGCCTGTGCCGCCCACGCCACGGTCAGCGCCGCGCCGTCGAGAGTGAGCAGCGCGACCACTGCGGTCGCGGCCAGCCCCGTTACGTCGAGTGCGACCCGCCACTGCGGGCGTCCCGCCTCGGCAAGGCGCGCGGAGACGAGGCAGCCGGCTGCGACGGCCACGAGCCCTGCCACGGCGCCGGGTGCCGCCCCCGGCGAGAGCAGCTGGGCCACGTCGACGTCCCGCAGTGCCTGAAGCGCCGAGAGTGCGATGTGGCCGCCGAGGCCCAGCTCGGAGAGAAACGTGTCGTTGCCCCGGCGCTCGCCGCGCAACAGCAATGCGAACGCCACGCCGGCCGCCGCGAACCCCACGGTGCGCGCCGGGCCCCCGACCGTCAGCGAGAACGCGACGTCGGCAAGCACCACCGCGAGCGTCAGGCAGAGCAATCCGATGTCGTTCGAGACGCGCGGCGAGCGCCGACCGGCAAGTCCGGCGGCGGCGTGGACGGCGGCGAGCACAACGAGGAACCCGACCGCAAGGTCGTGTTCGCCGAGCATGTTCAGCAGGAACCAGCCCGCGACCGAGAGCGTCAGGGCATTGAGTCCCAGCAGGAAGGCCGACGCCGGGCGCAGCTTCGCAGAGGGCATGCGCAGCTCGAAGCCCAATGCGGCGGCGGCGTATAGGCCGCCGAATAGGCAAAGGACCCCGACAGTCACCCAGGCGGAGCGCTCGTCCGCAAGCCAACTGAGCCACTGCGGCGCGCTGACCACGAAGACGCCAAGCGCCAGCCAATCCCAGCGCTCGCGCAGCAGGACGACCACCGCGCTTGCGACGGCGATCGCCTCGAATGCGATCGTCGCTCCCGTAGCGGGCGCCTGAACAAGTATCGGCGCCAGGACGGCGCCGGTGATGCCGAGTGCACCGATCACGGGAGCCGACCAGCGCACCGCGAGACCCGTGGCCAGCGCGCCGGTCACGAAAGCGAGGACGAGCGCCACGCCTACCGGCATCAGGTGGTAGACGGGAGCCGCGACGATGAGCGTCATGAACAGCCCGCACAGGGCGGTGCCGATGGTTGCCTGTGCAGCCTGCGCGCGTCCGTGGCGTTCATGCAGCCACGTGCCCGCCCAAAGCAGCGCGAGCGAGAGCCCGCCGGCCATCAGCGTCCGCGCCTCGACGCCGATCCAGCCCTGCGACATCCCGAGCGCGAGCAACAACGCAAGCCCTGAGATGACCGCCGCGCCGCCGACCCAGGCGAGCACCCGGCCACCCAGGAACTGCTCGAGGTCAAGGTCCTGCAGACGTGCCTCGGTGGCCGGTCGCCGAGGCACGAACGGCGGCGGCGTCGCTGCCGGACGATCTGTCTGCCGACGGGGCGGCGCAGGCGGGGGCGGCACCGATCGCCGCACCGGGGGCGCGGCCAGCTCATTCGGCGCCGAACGACCGGGCAGAGACCGCTCCACCTGGCGGATCCGGGCCTCCAGGCGCTCCGTCCTGCTCTCCAGTTCCTGCATCCGCTGCTCGTCGGTGACCATTCCCGGGACCTCCGTAGTCGCTTGTTGACCGCTGGTCGAGAGGGACCGTAACACGCTGTCGACCGACGGTCAAGAAGCTATCGACCGACGGTCAACAGACCGCCTATACTGATTCTGTGAGCACTCCCGCCTACACGCGCCTACAGAACGACGAGCGTCGCCGGCGCCTGCTCGAGCTCGGCACCGAGCTGTTCACGCGCCACGCCTACGACGAGATCTCGATGGCCCAGATCGCGCGGGAGGCAGGGATCTCGAAGGCGCTGCTTTACCACTACTTCCCCAGCAAGCAGGAGTACTTCGTGGCGACGCTGGCCACCGGCGCCGAGGAGTTGCGCCGACGCGTCGAGCCGGACCCCGACCTCCCGCCGGTGGAAGCGCTGACGGCGGCGCTCGACGCCTACCTCGCCTGGATCGCCGAGAACTCCGAGGGCTACGCCAAACTGCTCCAGAGCGCCGCGGTGGTCCCGGAAGTACGCGAGATCATCGAGACCGTCCGCGATGCCACCGTCGAGCGGATCCTCACCAGCGTCGACGCCACGCAGCCGGCGGCACGGACGGCGGTGCGCGGCTGGCTGTGGTTCATGGACGGCGCGTGCCTCGACTGGATCGCGCACCGCGACTTCGAGCGCCAGCAGCTCTTGGGCTTGCTCCTGGGCACCTTGCTGGGAGCGCTCACTGCATCGGGAGCAGCGCTGCCGGCTGGGCCTCAGCTGCCGCGCTAGCTCGGGCGCCCGGTCTGCGGGCGGCAATGAAAACCGTTTTCGTTTACCGTTTCTCGCGATGCGGCCCCTGGCAATCTCCTCCGTCCTCGTGGCGACCCTCGCGCTCTGCGCCTGTGGGAGCGGCCCCGCCGATCCGACCACCGGTTCGCGCGTCGTCCATGTCGTCGCCGCAGAGAACTTCTGGGGCAACGTCGTCTCGCAGATCGGCGGATCGCACGTGAACGTGACGTCGATCATCAGCGACCCGACGGCCGACCCGCACCTGTATGCGTCGGATCCGCGCGATGCCGCGCGCATCGCCCAGGCGAACGTCGTGGTGGTCAACGGGCTGGGCTATGACGACTTCATGACGAAGCTGCTGGGCGCGGCGTCCAACAGCAAGCGGCGCGTCCTCACGGTCGCGAAGGTCCTGCGCCCCGGCGGCGCGGATCCCAACCCGCACCTCTGGTACGACGTGCCGCGGGTCGGCTCGGTGGCGCGCGCGATTGCCGCCACGCTCGCATCAGAGGACCCGCGCGACGCAGCGCTCTTCAACAGCAACGCCGCGCGATTCGAGCGCAGCGTCGGTCCGATCCTCGCCACCGTGCGCGAGATCCGCACGCGCTTCCCGGGAGCTCCGGTCGCGTACACCGAGCGAGTCGCCGGCTACCTGCTGGGCGCCGCGGGCCTGACGGTCAAGACGCCCGCCGGCTTTGCGAGCGCGATCGAAGCCGGCAACGAGCCGAGCCCGCGCGACAGCCAAGCCCTCGACGACCTCGTGAG
>JAWVFZ010000080.1:0-4228 GCA_033855555.1 Solirubrobacteraceae bacterium | reverse complement strand
TCGGATCGGCAGCCGCCGGGGGGCTCTTGAGGAGCCCGGGCCACAGGCCGCCGGCGCTGGGCACCCGCTACACTGGCGCGCTCGCCATGCCGAAGATGAAGACACATTCAGGCGCCAAGAAGCGCTTCAAGCTGACCGCCAAGGGCAAGGTCCGCGGCCGCCATGCGTTCTCGAGCCACATCCTCGAGAAGAAGTCGCCGAAGCGGAAGCGCAAGTTCCGCAAGCCCATGGAGGTCTCTCCCCATGACGCCCCGCGCGTCAAGACCCTGCTGGGGGCGAAGCACAAGTGACCCGCGTCAAGCGCTCCGTTCACGCCAAGAAGAAGCGCCGCGCAACGCTCGAGCGCACAAAGGGCTTCCGCGGCGAGGCGAACTCCAACTACAAGCGGGCCAAGGAAGCGCTGATGAAGGCGGACGCGTACGCGTACCGCGACCGGCGCAACCGCAAGCGTGACTTCCGCCGCCTCTGGATCACCCGCATCAACGCCGCGGCCCGCCTCAACGGCATGAGCTACGGCGCCTTCATGCACGGCCTCAAGCTGGCCGGCGTGGAGCTCGATCGCAAGGTGCTCGCCGACATCGCCGTGCGCGATCCCGAGACGTTCAGCCGATTTGCCGAGACCGCCCGCGAGGCGGCGTCGGCGGCTGCTGCCTAGCAGGCCACCGCTGACAGCCGGACACCTCTGCGGGCGCCCCTTGGGCGCCCTTTTTGTTGCCTTGACCGTGATCACCTCTCACCACAACCAGCTCCTCAAGGACATCCGGCGGCTTCACCGCAAGCGTGAGGACGGCCGCTTCGTGGCCGAGGGCGAGGATCTCGTGGCCGCGGCTGAGGCTGCGGGCTGGCAACCGGTCGTGCGGCTGCGCGCCGGTATCGAGGTCGACGAGGTCGCACTGGCGAAGGTGTCCTCGCTGGGCTCGGGCACGCGCGAACTGGCGGTCTACGAGGAGCGCTGGGCCAAACCGGCGGGTCCGGTCTGCGTGGCGCTCTGGGGCGTCAGGGACCCCGGAAACGTGGGGACCGTCCTGCGCAGCGCCCGCGCGTTCGGCGCCGGCTCGGTCGCGATCGGCCCCCAGACCGCAGACCCGTTCGGCACAAAGGCGGTGCGGGCGTCGATGGGGGCGATCTTCGAGGTCCCGGTGGCCCGCGTGGAGGATGTCGCGCAGCTGCCGGCGCCGCGCATCGCGCTCGTGGCGGGCGAGGGCGAGCCGCTCGCCGGGCCTTCGCAGGGGACGCTCGTGGTCGGCGCCGAGCGCGAGGGGCTTCCGGCTGACATCGTCGCCGCCTGTGACGAGATCCGCCACATCCCGATCGGCTCGGAGTCGCTGAACGCGGCGATGGCCGCCACGGTCGCCCTCTACGAGTGGACTAGGGTGCCCGCCGATGCTTGAGCGGATCGATCGGATCCATGACGCCGCGGTCGCCGAGATCGCGGCTGCCGACACCGCGGCCGCGCTCGAGGAGCTGCGCGTCAGGCATCTTGGCCGCAAGGCCGAGCTACCGAACCTGCTGCGCGGCGTGGCCCAGCTCGAGCCGTCCGAGCGCGGCGCGGTGGGCAAGCGCGCGAACGAGGTGCGCCGCGCGCTGGAGGAGCTGATCGAGGCGCGCACCGCGCAGCTCGAGTCCGCCGAGCTCGACGCACGCCTGGTGGCGGACACGGTCGACGTCACGCTGCCCGGCGACCCGCCGCAGCCGGTCGGGCGGCTGCACCTGATCACCGCCACGCAGCGCGAGATCGAGGACGTCTTCCTCGGGCTGGGCTTCTCGATCGTCGAGGGCCGCGAGGTCGAGACGGTCTACTACAACTTCGACGCCCTCAACCACGACCCGGCGCACCCGGCGCGCTCGCTCAGCGACACGTTCTACGTCGACGACCAAACCGTGCTGCGCACGCACACGTCGCCGATGCAGATCCGCGCGATGGAGCAGTGGCCACCGCCGATCTCGATCATCGTGCCGGGCCGCGTGTACCGCCCCGACTCCGACGCGACGCACACGCCGCAGTTCACGCAGATCGAGGGACTCTGCGTGGACGAGGACATCACGCTCGCAGACCTCAAGGGCGTCCTGCTCGCCTTCGCGCGGGCGATCTTCGGCGACGACCGCGAGATCCGGCTGCGCCCGCACTTCTTCCCGTTCACCGAACCGAGCGTCGAGGTCGATGTGTCGTGCTTCAACTGCGCGCGCGACGGCTCGCCCTGCCGGTTGTGCAAGGGCTCGGGCTGGATCGAGATCCTCGGCTCGGGAATGGTCGACCCGAACGTGTTCGGCTATGTGCGCGAGCACGGCTACGACCCCGAGAAGGTGCAGGGCTTCGCCTTCGGCATGGGCGTCGAGCGCATCGCGATGCTCAAGCACGACGTGCCGGACCTGCGGCTGCTCTTCGACAACGACCTGCGCCTGCTGGAGCAGTTCGGCTGATGCGCGTCCCCGTCGATTGGCTCAACGACTATGTGCGCCCGGACCTGGGGCTGCGCGGGCTTGCCGAGCGCCTGGCCCTGACCGGCACGGAGGTCGAGGGCATCCACCCGCACGGCGTCGGCGCGGTGGACGGGTTCGTCGTGGGCGCGGTGCTCAGCGCCGAGCAGCATCCGGACGCCGATCGCCTGCGCGTCTGCATCGTCGACGTGGGGGACGACCAGCCTTCGCAGATCGTGTGCGGCGCGCCCAACGTCGCCGCCGGGCAGACGGTGGCGGTCGCGCGGCCGGGCGCGGTCATGCCCGACGGCACGACGCTCGGCAAGGCCAAGCTGCGTGGCGTGGAGTCGGCCGGGATGATCCTCGCCGAGGACGAGGTCGCGCTCGGCTCCGACCATGACGGGATCATGGTGCTCGCCGACAGCGCTACGCCCGGGACGCCGCTGATCGAGGTCCTGCCGATCCGCACCGACGTCCTGGACCTCGAGATCACGCCCAACCGCCCCGACTGCCTGGGCATCTACGGCGTCGCGCGCGAGGTGCATGCGGCCACCGGGGCCACGCTCAAGGCGCCGCCGTGGGCGCAGGACCCGCACCCGGCCGGCGACACGATCCCGGGCGTGAGCGTCGAGGTGCGCGACCCCGACCTGTGTCCGCGCTTCACGCTGCGCGCCTTTGAGAACGTCACGATCGGCCCCTCGCCGTTGTGGCTCAAGGCGCGTTTGACCGCGGCCGGCCAGCGCCCGATCAACAACGTCGTCGACATCAGCAACTACGTGATGCTGCTGACCGCCCAGCCGCTGCACGCGTTCGACTGGGACCGGGTCGCGGGCGGCAGCCTGGTCGTGCGGCGCGCGAACGACGGCGAGACGATGACCACGCTCGACGACGTGGCGCGCACGCTCGACGCCGACATGGTCGTCATCGACGACGCCGACGGCCCCACGTCGATCGCGGGCGTCATGGGCGGCCAGCGCTCGGAGGTCTCCGACGCGACGACGCGCGTGCTGATCGAGATCGCGACCTGGAACGGGCCGAACATCAACCGCACGTCGAACCGCCTCAACCTGCGCTCGGAGGCCAGCTCGCGCTTCGAGAAGGGCCTGAGCGTGCGCCAGACGCTGGAGGCGCAGGCCGTCGCGTCGCAGCTGATGATCGAGCTCTGTGGCGCGACTCCTGTGGGCGGCACGATCGACGTCGGCGGCCCCGGGCCGGACCCGGCCCCGATCCGGCTGCGCTCGCGGCGCGTGTCGTCGCTGCTCGGCACCGAGATCCCCGTCGAGCGCCAGGCGGAGATCCTTCATGCGCTGGACTTCGACACCTCGCCGGCGCCCGACGGGCTGGACGCCACGCCGCCACACGTGCGCCGCGACGTCACGCGCGAGGCCGACGTGATCGAGGAGGTCGCGCGTCTCGATGGCGTCGACAAGCTGCCCGCCACGCTGCCGGCGCGCCGGCGCGTCGCCGCCGCGCGGCTCACGCACGCACAGAAGGTCCGCCGCCGCGCCGAGGACGCGCTGGTCGGCTGCGGCCTGTTCGAGATCGCCGGCTGGTCCTTCACGGAGCCCGGCGTCCTGGACCGGCTGCGCCTGCCCGCCGACGATCCGATGCGCGCTGTCGTCACGGTGCAGAACCCGCTCAGCGAGGCGCAGTCGATCCTGCGCCCGACGATCCTCGGCTCGCTGCTCGACGCCGCCCGCCACAACGTCGCGCGCGGCATGCCGGATCTGGGGCTGTTCGAGTCGGGCACGGTCTATCGCGCGGCCGACGAGCTGGCGCACGAGCACCACGCGCTCGCGGCGCTGTGCAC
>JAWVFZ010000079.1:0-5980 GCA_033855555.1 Solirubrobacteraceae bacterium | reverse complement strand
AGGCCACTGCGCGGGCCGTCGAGGCCGACGGTGGCACGGCGCTCGCGCTGGCGGCCGACAGCACCGACGAGCAGGCGCTGCGCAGCGCGCTCGACACCGCCGTGGAGACGCACGGTGTCCCGGAGGTGCTCGTCTACAACGCCGCCAACATCCGCCGGGACGTCGTCGGGGAGCTCACGACCGCCGAGCACCTGCAGGCCTGGGCCGTCAACGTCGTCGGCGCCGTCACCGCGGCCGGGCACGTCGGTCCGCAGATGGTCGACAACGGCGGCGGCACGATCATTCTCACGGGCGGGATGCCCGAGCCGGTGCCACAGCTCGTCAGCCTGTCACTCGGCAAGGCGGGCATCCGTGCCCTGGCCACGATCCTGGACAAGCAGCTGGGCCCCGACGGAGTGCATGTTGCCACCGTCACGGTCTGCGACGTGGTCGAGCCCGGCGGGCCGTACGACCCCGACCTCATCGCCGAGCGCTATTGGCAGATCCACGCCCAGCCCGCCGGCAGCTGGGAGCGCGAGATCCTCTTCCAGGGAGCCTGATTGGCTCTGGTCGTCAGCCGACGAGCGCGTGGTCGGCTCGCGCCGCGAGTGCCTCGGCGCTGGTGCCCTCGATCGGCTGGCCCTCGCGGATCCAGTACTCCATGCCGCCGATCATCTCCTTGACCTGGCGGCCGTGGCGGGTGAGAGCGAACGCCGCCTTGTGGGCACCGTTGCAGCCGGGGCCCCAGCAGTAGACGACGAGCGGACCGGCGGGCAGCGCTGCGGCGACGTGCTCGTCGATCATCCCCGACGGGGCGTTGAGTGCGCCGGGGACGTGCGCGCGCTCGTAGTTGTGGCGGCCGCGAACGTCCACGATCGTGTAGTCCACGATGCCGTCGGCCAGGTCGGCGGCGACGTCGGCGCAGTCGGTCTCGACCGCGAGCCGTGCGACGTAGTGCTGATGGGCGGCCTCGACTGAGGCGGGCGGGTCCTGCAGGACGCGGGAGGTGGTCGTGGTGGTGGCCGACATGGCGCTCCTTGGAGGTCGGGTGATGGTCGGCTGCATCGTCGCGCGCGGCGCTCGGCCGGACCAGGTGCGTCGCGGTCGCGGAGCGTCCGGATTCGGTCAAGCGGCGGCCGGCATCCCGCGCCGCCGGGCCGCGTCGGCGGCGACCGCGGCGAACGCCTCGCCGGCCGCGCGCATCCGCGAGCCCGAAGCGATGCACAGGCTGAGGTGGCGCTGCTGGGGCGGCTCGAGCGAGCGCACGGCGACGTCGCCGGTCGTGCCCTCGAGGACGAGCGCCGGGATCAGGCTCACTCCCTGCCCGTCGCTGACGAGATGGAGCAGGCTGGTCAGCTCGACGGCCTGCACCCGCGTGCGCACCTCCAGGCCTGCGCCGGCCGCGAGCTCCCGGATCATGGGCTCGCAGCCGGCGCCGCACATCACGAACGGCTCGCCGAAGAGAGTCTCGAGGTGGATCCGAGCACGCCCGGCCAGCGCGTGAGCCGGCGGCAGGATTGCGAAGACCTCGTCGCTGGTGAGCGGGACGGCCGTCACGCCGGCCGGCGGAACTCGGGCCACGGCGACGTCGATGACACCGCGCTCCAGCCAGTCGAGCAGCTCGTCGTCCATGCCGCGCACAAGGCGCACGTCCGCCCCCGGCTGCCGGCCACGGAACTCGCTTACGGCCGCCGTGAGTAGCCGCTCGGTGCTCAGCAGCGTTCCGACCTTCAGCGTGAACGGCTCAACATCGACGCCGGCAGTCGCGTCGTCGCGCAGTGCCGCCTCATGCGCCAGGATCGCTCGCGCCCGCTCGACGACGCGCCGGCCGGTCTCGGTCATGACGACGCCATCGCGCCCGCGATCGAGGAGCGTCGCGCCGAGCTCCCGCTCCAGGGCGCGGACGGCGTGGCTGACGGCCGGCTGGCTGAGCATGGACGCCTCGGCCGCGGCGGTGAACCCCCGGTGATCGACGACGGCGACCAGGATGCGCAGCTGAGAGAAGGTCATCGCTCCGCCAAGCTACCGCTAGGAGGCGATGCGCCGCTCGGCCTCGCGGGCACGGAACGCCCGCCGATACGCCGACGGCGACGTGCGCATGATCCTCAGGAAGTGCTGACGGAACGTGCCGGGTTGCGAGAAGCCGACGAGCGCGCCGACATGCTCGACGGGATGCGTCGTCTCCTCGAGTAGGGGAAGGCTCGCGGCGACGCGCTGCTCTATGACCCAGCGCCGCGGGCTGGTCCCCATCGCCTGGTTGAAGCGCCTGGTGAACGTGCGCGTCGACATGAAGGCCCTGGCGGCGAGGTCCGCCACCCTCAGCGGTTCGTCGAGGTTCGACAGCGCCCAGTCCGCCGCCTGGCGCACGAGGTCGTCGCCGTCAGCGCCGGCGACGGGTCGCTCGATGAACTGCGCCTGGCCGCCGTCGCGGTGTGCGGGCATCACCATCCGGCGCGCGACGACGTTGGCCACCGCCGCGCCGTGATCGCGCCGGACGAGATGCAGGCAGGCGTCGATCCCGGCGGCGCTGCCGGCAGAGGTCAGGAGGCGCCCATGGTCGACGTAGAGGACGTCGGGATCCACCGACACCGACGGATGGCGACGCTGCAGCAGCTCGGCGTATCGCCAGTGCGTGGTGGCCGAGAGTCCGTCGAGCAGCCCGGTCCCAGCGAGCAGGAACGCCCCGCTGCAGATCGTCAGGATGCGCGCGCCGCGGGCGTGGGCGTCGAGGAGCGTGTCGAGGAGCCGCGGCGACGGACGCCTCGCCGTCGGCCACGCCGGGATGACGATCGTGTCGGCGCCCGCCAAGGCCCCGAGGTCGGCGTCGGCGTAGACCGTAAGCCCGCCGAGCATCCGCATCGGGGCGCCGGTCTCGCCCGCGATCGTCAGGCCGTACCACCACGGCACGTCCAGCTCGGGCCGGGCGAGCCCGAACACCTCGGCCACGATCCCGAGCTCGAACAGCGCCATCCCGTCGTGCGCAAGCGCGACCACGCGGTGCGTGACGGGCGCGGCGTCGTGTGCGACGGTCAGTCGGAGGGGTGCGTTGGCCATGGCCGAAAAGCATTGAACGCCGCGTTCCGGCCGGAGGGAAATGCCAATTCCCTCATCGTCCCCATGAGTGAAGCCGCATGGGGTCGCGCCGCCATGACGCGCTCAGCCCTCGCCGAAGGCGGCCGCGGCCTCGAGCTGCGCGGCAATGTCGCTGGTGAGGCTGGTCGAGTGGCCGGTCCAGACGCTCGTCGGCCGGTAGGCGATCAACTTGCGGATGGACGCGCGCGCCTGGTCGGTGTCCCAGTTGGCGGCAGGATGGGGGACGCGCGCCGAGGATGGCTGGGCGGTCTCGAGATCCTGGGTGTAGATCGCGTCGCCGGCGATCAGCAGGCCGTCGGACGCCCGGAACAGCGCGATCTCGCCGGGAGCGTGGCCGGGGACGTGGATGACCTGCATGCCGGCGATCTCGTCGCCCTCGGCGATCGTGCCCGCGAGCTCGAGCGGTCCGCTGTCCCACGCCTGGTTCAGGCGCGGCAGGGCGTCGCGGATCAGCTGGTTCTGGATAAGGCTGAAGTCGAGGTAGGGCTGCGGCCACTCGGCCTGCGCGTCGGCGACCTCGTCGGGGTGGCAGTAGATCGGCGCCCCGAGCTCGTTGGCCGCGCCGCGGTGGTCGGCGTGGGCGTGGCTCAGGATGACCTTGGCGATCGTCCCGCCTGCCGCGGCCAGGATCTCGGGGCCGCTGCCGCGCACCCCGGCGTCGAACGCGATCACGCCCTCGGGGCTGTCGAGCAGGTAGACGTAGCTGAGGAACGGGTGTCCGACGGCGACCTGGCGCACGCCGGGAGCGATGTCGCGGACGTCGGGCGTGGTGGCGGTGGGGGAGGTCTGGTCGCTCATGCTGGGGTCCTTGTGGTGTCGGCGGATGGGGACGGAACGAGGAACTGCTCGCCGAGTGGTGGCTGCGCGACCGGGAGGTCGCGTTGCTGAGCGGCGTTCAGGAGCCGCTCCTCGGCGTCGGCGATGGCCGTGTAGCGCGGCGGGTTGTCAAACAGCCCGTAGTGGATGGGGACGATCTGTCGCGCGCCCATCGCGGCGGCGGCCGCGACCGCCTGCTCGGGCGTCATTGCCGCGGCCAGCCCGCTGGCCGGCTGGCGATGGGGAAAGTCGACTACGGCCCCGTTGATCGGGAGGAACGCGACGTCAATCGGGCCGTGGGCCATTGCGCGACGCCACCACTCGCCGTGCCACATCGTGTCGCCGGCGTGAATCAGCTTGCAGTCGTCGACCTCGATCAGCCACGAGTGCTGACGGTCGCCGCTGCCGTCGGTTGCGCTCAGCGCGGTGAAGCGGAACGGCCCCTGCTGCGCCTCTTGTCCGATCTCGAGGGTGAGCGTGTGGAGGTCGCGTGCAGCGAGCTCGTGCTCGGCGGCTTGCGTGCCGACGATCTCGAGCATCTCGCCCGTCATCGCCGGCGGCCGCAGCAGCACGCCGTCGGGCCGCAGCGCGCGGGCGATCGCCGCGGCGTCGGCGTGGTCGCGGTGCAGGTGGGTGACGGCCGCGACGCTTGCGCGCCCTTCGTACGGCAGATTGGCCAGCGATGCCCGCGCGGCGCCGAGGAACGGCTCCAGCGGCGAGACGTCCTCGAGGAGGTCGACGACCGCAGTGCTGCCGTCGGCGGCCTCGATCTCGACGCCGCACCACGTCAGGCGGCGGATCAGCATGGGGTGGGAAGGTTGGCGGTGACCATGATCGTGACTGCAAGGTCATAAAAACATGACCGCTCGGTCACATTGACATGACCGGACGGTCATGTCAAGCGCCTCTGCATCGAGTACGCTTCGGCGCCTAATGCCGACAAAGGCCGAGACCGGATCCCGTCCAGCTCGCCTCGCGGTGACGCCGCTGGGCCTGCGCACCCGAGACGCGCTGCTGCGGGCGGGCCGGGTCGTCGCCGAGCGCGACGGGCTCGGCGAGCTGAGCGTTGCCGCGGTCGTCAAGGAGGCCGGCGTGGCGAAGGGCACGTTCTACGTGCACTTCACCGACCGAGAGGCGTTCGTCGGCGCGCTGCGCGACGACTTCCAGGCTCGCGTCGCGGAGCAGGTCGCACGTGCGGTGGGGGATATGGCGCCGGGCGCCGAGCGGCTGCTCGGCGGCCTGACGGCCTACCTCGACGTCTGCCTCGCCGAACGGGCCATCAAGGCCCTGATCCGGGAGCAGCGCGCCGACGGCGGTGGCCGCGCACCGCTCGTCGCGCAGGTCGAGGCCAACCTTCGCGCCATGGGCTGGCGGGATGCGCCGCACGCGGCACGGCTGATCGTCGCGATGGCCGCCGAAATCGCGCTGTCCGAGCAGGAGAGCGCCAGCAAGCAGCACGGCGCCCGCCGCTGGCTGCGCCGCTTCATCCAACGCGGCTAGTCACGCCGCGCCGCTGACAGCCTCGCCCCCGACGGAGTTCTAGATTCGTTCTTCCGTGGCGGTCCGTTCGCCGCCGACATCGCCGGTGTTGGGCGTGCCGATCGGCTCGATCAGCAGCACATGGGCCTCCTCGTCAGCCTTTGGGCAGTGCTCGACGCCGCGCGGCACGACGAACAGCTCTCCCGGTCCAAGCTCGACGTCGCGATCGCGAAGCTGGATCGTCAGTCGGCCGGCGAGGACGAGAAAGAAGTCGTCGGTGTCCGGGTGCGAGTGCCAGACGAACTCGCCCTCAGCCTTGACCACCGCGAGCTTGTAGTCGTTGAGCTCGCCAACGATCTTCGGGCTGAAGCGCTCATCGAATGCCGTGAGCTTCGCGGCCAGGTTGACCTTGTCCTGCATCGTTCCCCTCTCGATCGATTCCTGTGTCAGGCCCCACGGCGTTCAGCGCCAGGGGACGACCTTGTCGAATTGGATAGCTGGCCGATCAGGCGGAGGCCAGTGCGCCCGCCATCGCAGCCAGTGACTCCTCGAAGGGCGTCGGCTCGAGGCCGAACGTCGCTTGGGTCCGCGAGGAGTCCAAGTTGAACGGGTT
>JAWVFZ010000078.1:0-4350 GCA_033855555.1 Solirubrobacteraceae bacterium | reverse complement strand
CGTCGCCATAGAGCGTGAACTGGCTGACGACGAGGACCTCGCGGTCTCCAAGCGGATCGTTCATGCGCCCCTCGGCATCGGCGAACACGCGCAGCGCGCGCACCTTGTCGGCGAGGCGGTCGGCGATGTCGGCCGTGTCCTCGTGGGTGACGCCGAGGAGGACGAGCAGGCCGGGGCCGATCGCAGACACGACCCCGTCGTCCACGGTGACCGAGGCGCGCGAGACGCGCTGCACGAGTGCCCGCATCAGAGGGCCGATCCTATGAGCCCGCCGACGAGCACGATCGCGGTCGTCCATGCCAGCGCGGACGACGCCAGGCGCAGGTCGAGCCCGTAGGCGTGCCCGATGACGAGCGAGTTGATCCCGGACGGCATCGCCGCCTGCAGCAGGTAGACGTGGGGGACGTGCACCACGAGCGCGGCAAAGGCCGCCAGCAGCGCGGGTGCGACCGCCAGGCGCAGCACGATGGCGGCGCCGACGGGCTTCGTCAGCGGCGGCGGGAACACGAGCGCGCCCTCCTCGGCCTCCGCGCCGAGGTTCACGCCGAGCGCGAAGAAGCCGAGCGCGAGCAGCCCCCAGACCGCGTGGTGCGCCGCGTCGACGAGCAGATTCGGCGCGACCGATGCGGGGGCCAGCAGTCCCGCAGCGGCGGCCAGCAGCGGCGGATTGCGCAGGACGAACCGCTTCAGCAGCGCCGCTCGCCCACGCTCGTCATGGTCCCCGAACGCCGCTCCGATCGCGAAGCCGCTGAGGTAGAACATCGGCCCGCTGACGAGCGAGTCGAATGCGATCGCGGCCGGCAGCGCGGCCGAGCCGAGGAGCGCGACCGACAGCGGCAGGCCGAGGTATCCGGTGTTCGCCAGCGTGACGACGCAGAGCAGGGCGCCCGTCGCGGGCCGCGAGAGCTTGAGCACCCGTGTCGCCAGCAGCCACGCGAGCACCCCGACGATGGCCAGTGCGACGTAGGCGAGCCCGAGCCCGATCCCAACTCCGGCGGTCACGTGCAGGCGCGCCAGCGAGAAGAACGTCACGAAGGGGATCAGCAGGAAGAACATGAAGTCCAGCGCCCCACGGGCGGCGCGCTTCGCGCCGGCGCCGTGGCGGTGCTCGGCGAAGACGCCCGCGGACGTGCAGGCGACGATCGCGGCTGCGACGGCGATCACGTGTCGCGCAGCTCGGCCGCGGCCTGCTCGGGAGCGACCACGTTGAGGTGGATGCCCGCGCCCAGCTCGAGGCCTGCGAGGTTCGTCAGCCGTGGCTGGATGTCGATCCGCCAGCCGAAGTGGTCGGCGCCGGGCGGCGCGGTGCGCACCCACAAATTCAGCGGCGGCGGCGAGCCGAAGCGCCGGGCGAGGCGGGTCAGCGCGTCGTGGAGCAGCGCCGCGCCCGCCGGGGCGTCGTCCTCGAATCGCGGGCTCGGGCGCCGTGGCGCGAGCATCAGCTGGTAGGGCAGGCGCGAGGCGTAGGGCGCGAGCAGCACCGCCTCGTCGTCGACGGCGACGAGGCGCTCGCGGCGGCGGACCTCCTCCTGGACGAGGTCACCCAGCAGGTTGCCGCCCATCGTCCGGGTTGCGTAGGCCCCGAAGCGCTCGCGCTCGCGCGCGATCTGGGCGGGGACGAACGGCAGCGCGTAGACCTGGGCGTGCGTGTGGGGCAGCGAGGCGCCGCCCTCGCGGCGCTCGTTGACGATCACGTGGACGTACGAGGCACCGGCCTCCACGTGGTGGCGGATCCGCTCGCCCCATACGCCGAGCGCCGTCGAGACCTGCGCGGGCTCGAGCTGGGACAGCGAGACGACCGACTGCGGAGCGTTGATCACGACCTCGTGCTCGCCGCGCGCCGGCGCAGCCGTGAAGAGGTCGGGATAGGCGTCGGGGTCGGGATCCGGCGCGCCCGGATCCAGCGCGGGGTAGAGGTTCGGCACGACGCGGACCTTCCAGCCCGGCGTATCCGGCGCGGTGGCCGGGCTCGTCTCGCGCACCGCGAACACCTCCGGCGGCGTGCGGTCCTCGTGGCCCTCCGCGAATGGGTCCTGCTCCGCGTCGATCGGCGCCGGTGGCTCGCAGGACATCCCGCCGCCCGGCCGGCCGGCGCGGTCGCCGGCGATGATCACGCGCAGCCCGGTGAGCGGGTCGACGCGGATCTCAGGCAAGGGCCTTCTCCATCGTCACGTGCTTGATGCCGGCATCGAGGAAGACCTCACCGCGCGGGGTGTACCCCGCGCGCTCGTAGAGACCCATCGCCGCCGTCTGCGCGGTCAGGGTCATCCGCCCGCGGCCCAGCGCCCGCGCGCGTCGCTCGGCCTCGCCCAGCAGGGCGCTACCGATGCCGCGGCCGCGTGCGTCGCCAGCAACCACGAGGCGGCCGAACTTCGCCGTGCCGGCGCCGTCGACCAGCCGGCAGGTACCGACGACGCGCGCGCCGTCGAGCGCGACCAGGTGCAGCGCGTCGTCGTCGTGCTCGTCGATCTCCAGCTCCGGCGGCACCCCCTGCTCGTCGACGAACACGGCTGCGCGCAGCGCGAAGGCGGCGCGCCGTTCCTCGGCGTCCTGCACCTCGCGCACCTCGATCACGACTGGCCGAGGGCGTAGCGCCGGATGTCCGCCTCGAGAGCGGCCTCGCTGGGGTAGACGCCCTGATGGATGTACTGGCGCTTGCCGCGCGCATCCAGGAACACGGTCGTGGGGAAGATCTGGACGACGCCGAGCTTCCCCGAGATCGCCAGGCGCCGGTCGCTGTAGCTCGGATAGGGGAGAGGCTCGCTGCGCAGGAACGAGCGGGCGGCAACGTCCGTGTCGTTGGCGTTGACGCCCAGGAAGGCGACGCGCTTGCCGTACGCCGCGGCGGCGCGCTGGAAGATCGGGAACTCGAAGCGGCAGGGGCCGCACCAGGACGCCCATTTGTTGACCACGATCGGCCGGCCGCGCAGCGCAGCCACCTGCGTCTGGAACGCCTTCGTCGAGCCACCGAGCACGGTGTTCGAATGCCGGTACACCGCTGCGAGCTCGGGCGGCGCGCCCTGCAGGGCCTTTTGCATCTGGGCGAGCGTGAGCCTCGCGGGCGCCTTCTTCTGCCCTCCGGTCTGAGTCAGGCCGAGCACGATGATGGCGACCAGGGCAAGCCCGGCGACTGGTAAAGCGAGGCGGCGCATCTGGGGGTGGATGATCCCAGACGGGTGGTGTTAGACTCCGCATGGCAGCGGGGAATGCATAGGGAGGTTCCCCGCCCGGCTCCGGTAGTTCACGGAGCGCGAGCCGCGCGCCCATCCGGTCTTCCGCGGTTCCCTCATTCGAAGTCTGTAGGCCTTTGCATGGCTGAAACAACGTCCGTGGCCGATCCGGCCGTCCTACCCTCGCCAGAGCAGATCGCTCGGGTCGAGCGCTACACCCAGGAGCGCTTCGTCCACGACGGCGAAGACCTCGCCCACGCGCTTGCCGCCGGCGGTGCTCGCCGGCGCGCGTTCGACACCGCGCTCGAGGAGCTCGACGCCGGCTCGAAGGTGCCCTCGACGGAGTGGCGCCGCCGCTTCTCGCTGCTGCTCGGACTCGAGCGCGTGCTCAGCGAGGACGAGCCGCACCTCGCCGACGGGACCTTGCTGAACCCCCACCAGGTGGACGCGCTCTCCGGGACGCTCGCCGCGCTCCTTGCAGAGGCCCAGCGCAACGGCGACGTGCCCGCGCCGGCCGCTGCGCCTGTCCTCGCCGTCGACGACGAGCCCGTCGCGGAGGAGTCCGAGGACGAGGACGAGGAAGACGAAGAGGAAGAGGACGACGAGCTCGAAGACGAAGCTTCCGACGAATCCGAGGACGAAGACGACGAGGTCGAGGACGACGTCGACGAGGATGTCGTCGACGAGGCGCCCGACGACCCCAACGCGCACAAGCGCTTCTGGTTCGAGCACGCCACCGGGGCCGGCAAGACCGTTGCCGCCATGGGATTCGTCGAGGCGTCGCGAACCGGCGGCGTCCTGATCCTGACCCATCGGCGCAACCTGGTCGACCAGTTCCTCGGGGAGCTGCGCACGCGCGGCTATGGCGACCGCGAATCGCCGCCGCTGCTCGATGACGGCGACTCCGACCACGGCCCGCGCCCGGTCGGCGCGGTCACGGTCGAGACCTACCAGTGGTTCGTGCGCAACGCCGGGCGCATCTCCAGCGCCTACACGATCGTCATCTGCGACGAGGCCCACACCGCGCTGGGCGAGAAGACATCGGGCGCGATCCGCGCATGGACGGGCCCGATCTTCATCGGCATGACCGCGACCGGCGCGCTGATCGCCCGCCATGTCACCGACCTCTTCCCCACGCAGACCTCCCGCTTCGACCTCGCGCAGGCCGCACGGCGTGGCG
>JAWVFZ010000077.1:0-10418 GCA_033855555.1 Solirubrobacteraceae bacterium | reverse complement strand
GGCTGTCCAAGCGCGACTTCGACAAGATCCTCGAGGGGGCGCGGCTCGTCGCCGAGCAGACGAACCTCAAGCGCTGCGCATCGGTCGGCCACATGAGCGTGGCGCGCGCCAAGGCGCTCAAGGACGCAGGGATCCAGCGTGTGCACCACAACGTGGAGACCGCCGAGTCCTACTACCCCGAGGTTTCCTCCACGGTCCGCTACGAGGGCCGGCTGCGCACGATCGACGCCGTCAAGGAAGCCGGCCTGGAGACCTGCGTGGGCGGGATCCTGAACCTCGGCGAGACGCGCGAGCAGCGCGTCGAGATGGCCTTCCAGCTGGCGACGATCGATCCCACCTCGGTCCCGATCAACATGCTGAACCCGCGCCCGGGGACGAAGTTCGGCGACCGCGACTACATGGATCCTTGGGAGGCGGTCAAGTGGATCGCGATCTTCCGCCTGATCCTCCCGGCCGCCCTGTTCCGCCTCTGCGGCGGTCGCGTCGAGAACCTGGGCGAGCTGCAGCCGCTCGCCGTCAAGGCAGGCATCAACGGCGTGATGATGGGCAACTTCCTCAAGACGCTCGGCAACACCCCCGAGGAGGACCGCGCGATGTTCACCGACCTGGGGCTGAACATCGCCCGCCAGCCCGACAACGGCGCCAACCCGCGCCCCGACAACCGCGACGGCTGGCTGGACGGCGAGACGCCCGACGTCGTCGAAGCCTTCCTCGACACGCGCGAGGAAGCGCAGAGCGCCGGGATCGAGATCAGGCTCTGGGATCCCGCCGAGCAGTTGCGCTTCGCCAAGAAGGGCGCGATTCCGGCGAGACCGGACGGCGCGCCCAACCGCTGGCCGAAGGCGGTGGTCCAGTGACCGACATCCAGGCTCGCCTCGACGAGATCGACGAACTCGGGCTCACCCGGCGCATGCGTCTGGTGAGCGGGCCACAGGGGCCGCGTGTCGTGCTGGACGGCAAGCCCGTCCTGCTGCTGTGCTCGAACAACTACCTCGGGCTGGCCGACCACCCGCGCGTCCGCGAGGCCGCCTCCGACGCCGCGATGCGCTGGGGCGTGGGCGCGGGCGCGTCGCGGCTCGTCTCCGGGACGATGACGATCCACCGCCGCCTCGAGGAGGCGCTCGCCGGTTTCAAGGAGCGCGAGGCCGCCGTGCTGTTCGGCTCGGGCTACCTGGCGAACATCGGCGTGGTGTCCGCGCTGGCCGGTCGCGGGCGGGTCGTCTTCTCCGACGAGCTCAACCACGCGTCGATCATCGACGGATGCCGGCTCGCGCACGCCGACACCGTGGTCTACCGCCACTGCGACATGGAACACCTCGCCTGGTGCATGAAGCAGGCCGGCGGGCGCGGGGCGGTCGTCGTGACCGACTCCGTGTTCTCGATGGACGGCGATGTCGCGCCGCTGCCCGAGTTGGTCGACCTGGCCCAGCGTCATGGGGTTCGCTCGGTCGTCGACGAGGCCCACGGCACCGGCTGCGTCGGCCCGGGCGGGCGCGGCGCCGTCGCCGAGGCCGGGCTCGAGCAGGAGGTCGACGTCGTGGTCGGCACGCTCGGCAAGGCCCTCGGCTCGTACGGGGCGTTTGCGGCATGCGACGCCGAGATGGCGCGCTTCCTGACGAACACCTCCCGGCCGCTCATCTTCTCCACCGCGCCACCGCCGCCCGCCGTCGCGGGCGCGCTGGCCGCGCTCGAGCTGCTGGTCGAGCAGCCGCGGCTGGTCGAGAAGCTCCAGGCAAACGCCGATGTGATGCGCACCGAGCTGGCCGCCGAGGGCTTCGAGGTCGCCGGCTCGACAACCCAGATCGTGCCGCTGATCATCGGCGATGCCGAGCAGGCCATGCGCGTCTGCGAGGCCGGGATCGAGCGTGGCGTGTTCGCGCAGGCGATCCGGCCGCCGACCGTCCCTGAGGGCACCTCGCGGCTACGCCTGGCGCTCATGGCCTCGCACACCAAGGCCGAGCTGCGCGACGCCGCGCGCGTCCTGGGCCGCGCCGCGCTGCACGCCGGCTTCCGGCCCGGCGCCGGGGTGCCGCTCGCGGCGGCACAGGACGGGAAACCCACCCACCCCGTCGACTCCGTCGCGGCGTAGAGGCCGCCGGTTGCAGGGCCTGTTCGTCACGGGCACCGACACGGGTGTCGGCAAGACCGTCGTCGCGGCGTCGATCGTGGCGACGCTTAGGGCGCGCGGCGAGGCTGTCCGCGCGTTCAAGCCGGTCGTCACCGGCACCGACGAGCCGGACCCCGACTGGCCCGCCGACCACGAGCTGCTGGCGGCCAGCGCGGGCATGGACCCCACCGACGTCACGCCGGTCCTGTTCGGGCCGGCCGTCTCGCCGCATTTGGCCGCGGAGCTCGCGGGAACGCCGATCGAGCCGGCAAAGCTGCTCGCGCACGCTCGCTCGCTGGGCGAGCCGCTGATCGTCGAGGGCGTCGGCGGCCTGCTCGTGCCGATCACCAGCGGCTACGCGATCCGCGACCTCGCTCGCGACCTCGGGCTGCCGCTCGTGGTCGTCGCGCGGCCCGGGCTGGGGACGATCAACCACACGCTCCTCACGATCGAGGCCGCACGCGCGGTCGGGCTGGAGGTCCGCTGCGTGGTCCTCTCGCCCTGGCCGCACGATCCCTCCGCGATGGAGCACTCCAACCGCCACACGATCGAACGCCTCGGCGGCGTGCCGGTCCACGGTCTGCCTCCGGTCACGCCTGCGTCGCTTCCGACGGACCTCGCCTGGGTGTGATCGAGCTACGTCCGCGCCCCGTCGTAGCGTGGAAGACATGAGCACAGAAGACCTTCGCGCCGCCGATCGAGCCCACGTCTGGCACCCCTTCACGCAGATGCGCGGATGGCAGTCGGAGGCTGCGCCGATCATCGAGCGCGCCGCCGGCACGACGCTGTACGACACCGACGGCAACGCCTACATCGACGGTGTGTCGTCGCTGTGGTGCAACGTCCTGGGCCATCGCCATCCGGCGATCGACGCCGCGGTCAAGGCGCAGATCGACAAGGTCTCCCACACGACGATGCTGGGCCTCAGCCATCCCGGCGCGATCGAGCTGGCGCAGCGGCTCGTCGCCATCGCACCGCCGGGCCTGAACCGCGTCTTCTTCTCCGACAACGGCTCCACAGCCGCCGAGGTCGCCCTGAAGATGGCCTTCCAGCACTTCCAGCACTCCCGCCAGCCGGAGCGCAACGAGTTCGTCTGCCTGCGCATGAGCTACCACGGCGACACGCTCGGCTCGGTCTCGGTCGGCGGGATCGACCTGTTTCACACGCTCTTCCGCCCGCTGCTGTTCGAGGCCCACATGGCCGAGCCCGGCGACGCAGCCGACATGGCGCGGATCTTGGAGGAGCACGGGGAGCGGATCGCCGCCGTGATCATGGAGCCGCTGGTGCAGGGCGCCGCCGGCATCCTCGTGCACCCGCCCGGCTATCTGCGCGCGGTGCGCGAGCTGTGCGACCGCCACGGCGTGCTGCTGATCTGCGACGAGGTGGCGACCGGCTTCGGGCGCACCGGGACGATGTTCGCCTGCCAGCAGGAGCTGGTCACGCCGGATCTGATGTGCGTGGCCAAGGGACTGACCGGCGGCTATCTGCCGCTGGCGGCGACGCTCGCGACCGAGCATGTCTACCGCTCCTTCCTCGGCGAGTTCTCGGAGTTCAAGACGTTCTTCCACGGCCACACCTATACGGGCAATCCGCTGGCATGCGCGGCCGCGCTCGCCACGCTTGACGTGCTCGAGTCCGAGGCGGTGATCGAAGGGCTGGCCGCGAAGATCGACCTGCTCGGGACGCTGCTTGCTGAACACGTCGCGCCCCTCGCCGCCGTCGGCGAGATCCGCCACCGCGGCTTCATGACCGGAATCGAGCTCGCCGGCTACGCCTATGAGGAGCGCATCGGCCACCAGGTCACGCTGGCCGCGCGCGAGCGCGGGGCGATCATCCGGCCGCTCGGCGACGTGATCGTGCTGATGCCGCCGCTCTCGATCTCCGACGACGAGCTGCGCCGGCTCGTCGCCATCACGGGCCAGTCGATCGCGGCTGTCACCGCGGGCCGGCTCGCGGCGGCTGTCGCGTAGCGACGTCCTTCGCGCGGAGGACCCGGGATCGTCGCCGCGGAGGACGACGGGGCCGCGGCGTGCGCCGATCATGAGCGCATGTCCACATTGGCGGTCGATCAGAGACGCATCTACAGCCCCGTGCAGCAGGACACGGCGATCTTCCTCGAGACAGCCGCCGAGAGCGGTGGACGCCGGACGCGGCTGGAGGTCGAGCTCGCGCCCGGCGGCGGCAACCAGCCGCACCGCCACCTGACCTACGCCGAGCACTTCACCGGGGTCGAGGGCGAGCTCACGGTCCGCGTCGACGGGCTCGTGCACGTCCTGGCGCCCGGCCAGGAGGCGACCGCCCCCATCGGCGTCCTGCACTGCTTCGCCAACGAGACCGACGAGCCGGTGCGGTTCCAAGTCGCACTCGCCCCCGGCCACCGCGGCTTCGAGCAGGCGCTGCAGATCGGCTACGGGCTCGCCCAGGACGGTGCGACGACGGCCAAGGGCATGCCGAAGAACCTCGTGCATGCCGCGCTCCTGCTGGAGCTGGGCGAGATGCGGGTCGTCGGCGCGATGCGCGCTGTCGAGCCCCTCCTGCGCCTGCTCGCCCGCTGGGGCCGGCGCCACGGCGTCGACGCCCGGCTCGTCGAGCGCTACGTCAGGTACTAGACGACTTCCGCCCAGAACGCCGCCAGTGCCGCGGCGGTCTCCTCCGGAGCCTCCTCGGCCATGTGGTGGCCACTGTCGATCTCGGCGCCGCGCAAGTCGTCCGCCCAGCCGCGCCACAACTCGAGCGGGTCGTCGCCGAAGAGCCCGGCGTCCTCGCGCGCGGCCCACAGCGACTGCACGGGGCAGCGGATCCGCCGGCCGGCTGCACGGTCAGCTTCCGCGTGCTCGACGTCAATCGCCAGCCCGGCGCGGTAGTCCTCGCACATGCCGTGGACCACGGCCGGATCGCGCAGGGCCGTCCACAGGTCCTCGTGGGCTTCGGGGCCCATGACCTCCGGTCCGTGCGGGACGTACCACGCGTCGGGACCGATCGCGGCGATCACGTCCTCGGCGGGCTTGTCGGTCTGGCCAAGGAAGAACCAGTGCCACCAGTCGCGGGCGAAGCGGCCGTCGATCCGCGTGACCGCCTCGATGAGCGGGACCCCTCGGCCCATGGTCGTGAGGGCGACGACCCGGTCAGGGTGGCCCATCGCCGTCTGGAATGCGGCGTAGGCGCCGCGATCGTGGCCGGCGACGGCGAAGCGCTCGTGGCCCAGCGCGTCCATGAGCGAGACGACGTCATTAGCCATCGCGCGCTTGGAAGCCTGCGCGTGGTCGGGCTCGTCCGGCGGGACCGTCGAGCGGCCGTAGCCGCGCAGGTCGGAACAGATGACGGTGTGGCGGTCGGCCAGCAGCGCGGCCACGCGATGCCAGGTGGCATGCGTGCGCGGATGCCCGTGCAGGAGTACGACCGGCGGGCCGCTGCCGCCATGGCGCACGCGCAGGCTGACCTCGCCGCAGTCGACGGTGTCCAGCGTGAAGCCGTCGAAGAACACGGCCCTTCCCGGGGACCCGCCTAGTCCTCGTACGGCGTGAAGTCGCGCTTGCGCGCCCCGCACACGGGACAGAACCACGTGTCGGGAATGTCGTCGAACGAGGTGCCTGGCGGGATCCCGCCGTCGGGGTCGCCATCGGCCGGGTCATAGATGAATCCGCACGACTCGCAGATCCACTTCTGGGTGATCGTCGCTGATGCTTCCATCCCCCCAACAGTACGCTAGGCGCCGTGAGCGAGATCGACCGACCGGGCCCTGGCGAGGAGCTCAACACGTCCGGTTCGGAGGTCCCGCCGCGCCAGGCAGCGTCCGTCATCGTCCTGCGCGGCGGCGCTGACGATCTGGAGCTGCTGCTGGTCAAGCGCAACCCCGAAGCGCGCTTCATGGGCGGTGCCTGGGTCTTCCCCGGTGGCGCGGTCGACGCGCACGAGGGCGAGGGCGACGAAGCCCACCGCGTGTGCGCCGTGCGCGAGCTCGAGGAGGAGGCCGGCGTCGGCGGAGTCGACGCCGGCGCGCTCGTGAAGTACTCGCGCTGGATCACGCCCGCCGCGGTGAAGATCCGCTTCGACACGCACTTCTTCCTCGCGCCCCTGCCCGACGGCGCCGAGCCGCGCGTCGACGGGGAGGAGATCGTCGACCACGGCTGGTTCACGCCGCAGGGCGCGCTCGACGCGCACACCCGCGGCGAGATCCTGCTCGTCTTCCCGACGATCAAGCACCTCGAGCAGTTCTCGGCATTCGCATCGGCCGACGCGCTGGTTGCCCACGCCGCCGCGCACGAGGTCGTGCCGGTGCAGCCGCGCATCGTCGTGAGCGGCGAGACCGCGCGCGTGCTGCTGCCCGGCGACGAGGGATACGATGCCGCCGGCAATGCCAGCAACCCTTCCAGCTGAGCTCTCGCCGGTGCGGGACGCGTGAGCCTCACCGTCGCCGTCACGGGGCCGACCGGTGAGATCGGCAAGCCGTTCATCCGCGCGCTCGAGCGCCACAAGGACGTCACCCGCGTCATCGGGATGGCGCGACGTCCGTTCGATCCCAAGGCCCACCACTGGAGCAAGACCGAGTACCGCCAGGGCGATGTGCTCGATCGCGCCAGCGTCGATGCGCTCTGCCAAGAGGCCGACGTCGTCGTCCACCTCGCGTTCATCATCGTCGCGGGCTCCGACGAGAGCCGGAAGATCAACCTCGAGGGCTCGCGCAACGTCTTCGAGGCAGCCGTCAAGGCGAAGGCCAAGCGTCTTGTCTACGCCAGCTCGGTCGCCGCCTACGGCTTCCACGAGGACAATCCGCAGCCACTCACCGAGGACGTCCCGGCCCGCGGGACCGAGGCGCATCCCTACAGCGCCGACAAGGCCGCGGTCGAGGAGGTCCTGAGCGAGACCGTCGAGGGGTCGGAGACCGACGCCTACGTCTTCCGCCCGAGCATCGTCGCGGGCCCCGAGGCGCCGCTGTTGATCAACTCGATCCCCTACGTGCAGCTGTCCGAGCGCCTGCCGGGCGCGGTCCGGGCGCTCTTCGACCAGGTGCCGATCCTCAAGCCCGTGCTCCCCGACCCCGGCGTCCCGTTCCAGCTCGTCCATCACGACGACGTCGCGCTCGCCTTGCGGGCCGCGGTCCTGGGCCGCGGCGCTCCCGGCGTTTACAACCTGGCCGGCCCGGGCGAGGTCACGATGCGCAACCTCGCCGATGCGCTCGGCTACTACACGGTGCCGGTGCCGGAGCTGGCGGTCGACGCCACCGCCGAGATCGTGTCGCGCCTGCCGTTCCTGCCCGACGAGGCCTCGTGGATCGAGGCTGCGCGGATCCCGGTGCTCATGGACACGGCCAAGGCCCGCTCAGAGCTGAAGTGGCGCCCGCAGCACGACGCGCTCGCCACGCTGCAGGCGACCGTCGAAGCGCATCGCGAGGACCTCAGCGCGTGACCTCGGTGACCGGGACGCCGAAGCGGCGCCCCGCCTCGCCGACGACGTCGTCCTCGCGGTAGCGGGCGGCGTCGCCCTCGCGCACGAAGACCAAGACGCGGTCGGCGGGGAAGGTCGCCAGCGCGTCCTGCAGCGCGAGCAACGGCTCGGACTCGCCGGTGGTGGCACGCGCCCGCGCCCCCTCGTCGCGCAGCTCTCCCGCTGTTTGCTGGGCCGACTCCTGGGCGCGCGCGATCGCGTCGTCGGCGTCGGACACCCAGAAGCGAACCGGCGACTCGTTCACCGCCGGGGCCACCACGAGCACCTCGGCGCCCTCCACGGCGTCGTCGTCATCCAGGGCCCGGCGGACGTCGTCTGCGTCGACGGGATCAGAGGCCAGGACGAGGAGCTTCATCCTCCACGGCGCTACCCCCGGCCTTACTCGGCGAAACGATCGCGCGGTAGCGCGGCAACAGCGGCTCGACGAGCGGGAGCAGCATCAGGATCTTGCCCACCGGGCCCTCGGCGCGTATCTGGCCGCGCGCCAGCGCGATCGTGATGTCGACCTCGCCGAGGAAGTAGCGGTGGGCGACGTCGGCATCCATCGACATCACGACCTCGGGCTCCTGCTCGGACGGGCCGAGGTCCACCCGCACCGGCCCACCGCCGCGGCTCCCCACGGTGATCGCCGAGTCCGGTTCGCGGAGCTCGTAGCGCACGACGGTGTCGGCCTCGCGGAAGCGCGGCGCCAGCTCCGGGTCGGCTGCCAGCTCCTGGAGCACGCGGCCCAGGTGCGCGTAGACCTCGGTGTCGTCGGCGAAGGTGCGCACGGCGGGCGCGACTATGCGTCGCGCCCCAGCAGCATCGCGATCCCCTGGCCGCCGCCGATGCACAGCGTCACCAACCCGTAGCGCAGATCCTCGCGCTCCATCTCGGCCAGCGCCTTGGCGGTGATCGCTGCGCCGGTCGCTCCGATCGGGTGACCCAGGGCGACGGCGCCGCCGTTGGGGTTCACCAGCGCCGGGTCGAGGTCGAGGTCCTTCATGACCGCCAGCGCCTGGGCGCTGAAGGCCTCGTTGAGCTCGATGACGCCGACCTCCTCGAGCTTCACGCCCGCTCGATCGAGCGCCTTGCGCACAGCCGGTACGGGGCCGATGCCCATGATCTCGGGGTCGACACCGCACGACGCGTAGCTGAGGATCCGCGCGCGCACCGGCGCGCCGAGCTCGGTCGCCTTCTCCTCGCTCATGAGCACGACGGCCGCGCCGGCGTCGTTCATGCCCGATGCGTTGCCGGCGGTGACGGTGCCGCCCTCCTTCTTGAAGACGGTCGGCAGCTTGCCCATCGACTCGAGCGTCGCCTCCGGACGGATGTGCTCGTCGCGGGCGAACTCGACGGTCGGGTGGGTGGGACGGGTTCCCCTGATCGGGACGGGGACGATCTCCTCGTCGAACCTGCCCTGCTCCCGCGCCTCGGCCGCGCGGCGGTGTGACTCGACTGCGAACGCGTCCTGTTCTGAGCGGCTGATCGACATCCGTTCCGCGAGGTTCTCGGCTGTGACGCCCATGAGGATCTCGTGGAACGGATCGGTCAGGCCGCCCATCACGGGGTCGACCATCTTGGCGGGGCCCATCTTCGATCCCCAGCGGGCGTCGGGCATCCAGTAGGGGCCGCGGCTCATCGACTCCGCGCCGCCGGCGAGCGCGACCTCGACATCGCCGGACTGGATCGCCTGGGTGGCCGAAACGATCGCCTGCACGCCCGTCCCGCACAGGCGGTTGACGGTGAATGCGGGCGTCTCCTTGGGGATGCCCGCATTGATGCCCACGACCCGCGCCATGTACATGTCGGCGGGCTCGGTGTGGATGACGTTGCCGAAGACGACATGGTCGACCTGGCCGGGTTCGATGCCCGCGCGCTCGATCGCGGCGGTCGCGGCGATTGCACCGAGCTCGGTCGGCGGCACGTCCTTGAGCGACTTGCCGTAGGAGCCGATCGCAGTGCGCGCGGCGGAGGAGATGACGACGTTGGTCAAAGCGGAGTCCCTTTCAGAGCCAGATACGACGGAGCGGAACCCAATGCGGTGGTAGCTTCGAACGCATGAGTACCACCACCGCCCCGCTCCACAACTTTATCGACGGTGAGTTCGTCGCCGCAGCCGAAGGCGCCACCGACACCGTCCTCAATCCGGCCACCGGCGAGGAGATCGCCCAGGTCGCTTCCTCCACGCAGGCCGACGTCGATCGCGCCGTCGCCGCTGCCCGCAACGCCTTCGACGGGTGGGCCAACACGACGCCTGGCGAGCGCTCGCTCGCACTGCTCAAGCTCGCCGACGCGATCGAGGAGAACGCCGACGAGATCGCCCAGCTGGAGTCGGCGAACGCGGGCAAGCCGATCCAGGCCTTCAGGGACGACGAGATCCCCTTCATGGTCGACAACCTCCGCTTCTTCGCGGGCGCCGCGCGCAACCTGGAGGGCAAGGCCACCGGCGAGTACGTCGAGGGCTACACCTCGTGGATCCGCCGCGAGCCGGTCGGCGTCATCGGCCAGATCGCGCCGTGGAACTACCCGCTGATGATGGCCGTCTGGAAGATCGGCCCGGCGCTCGCGACCGGCAACACGATCGTCCTCAAGCCCGCGCCGACGACCCCCATCACGGCGGTGAAGCTCGCCGAGCTCGCCGCCGAGTTCCTGCCCAAGGGCGTGCTCAACGTGATCACCGGCGGCAACGACCCGGGCGCCGCGCTCGTGGAGCACGCCGACGTCGACATGATCTCGCTCACAGGTTCGGTGGAGACCGGCAAGTGGATCGCCGAGCACGCCGCCAAGACGCTCAAGAAGGTCCACCTCGAGCTCGGTGGCAAGGCCCCGGTCGTCGTCTTCGACGACGTCGACATGGCGACCGCGATGGAGACCATCGCCGGCA
>JAWVFZ010000076.1:0-10836 GCA_033855555.1 Solirubrobacteraceae bacterium | reverse complement strand
TCCGCGAACTGCGTCACCGCGTGCGCGCGCTGGCGCAGCGCATTGTCGACCTCGCCGCGCAGCTGCGAGCGCACGGCGACGTAGACGGCGGCAGCGAGCACGAAGACCGCGATTGCGACCGCGAGCCCGGCGGTGCCTGCGATGCGCCGGCTCAGTGTCAGGGTCTGAGCCGAAGCACCGCGTAGCGGTCGCAGGGTCATGGCTCGCGCAGGACGTAGCCGACGCCGCGCACGGTGTGCAGCAGCTCCCGCGCCCCTGCCTGCTCGAGCTTGCGCCGCAGGTAGCCGATGTAGACGCGCAGCGCGTTGGACGCCGGACCGAAGTCGTAACCCCAGACGCGGTCGTAGATGACCGCGTGCGACAGCACGCGCCGGGGGTTGCGCATGAGCAGCTCGAGCAGCTGGTACTCGGTCCGCGTCAGCTCGGCGAAGCCGTCGTCGCCGACTGCGACACCGTGGCGGCCGTCATCGAGGCGAAGCTCGGCGAACGTGAGCACGTCCGGGTCCTCGCCACCGGTCCGGCGGCGCAGCAGCGCCCGCAGCCGCGCCTTCAGCTCGCCGACGTCGAACGGCTTGACGAGATAGTCGTCGGCGCCCGCGTCGAGGCCCTCGATGCGGTCGGCGACCGCGTCGCGCGCGGTGAGCATGAGGATCGGCACGCGGTCGCCCGCCCGGCGCAGGCGGCGGCACACCTCGAGGCCGTCGACGTCCGGCATGCCGATGTCGAGCACGATCGCGTCCGGCGCTGCGTCGGCGACGGCATCGAGCGCCTCCTGGCCTCCCTGAGCCATCGCGATCTCGTAGCCGCCGAGGGCCAGCGCGCGGCGTAACGCGTCGCGGACCGCGCGGTCGTCGTCGGCGATCAGGATGCGCACGCGTTCATTGTGGCGGTGCGCGTGCGTGGTGCTCGACAGTCCTACACAGCGCTTATGCGCTGCTTGGGGCGTGTTTATGGGGGTCCCACATCGTGTGGGGCCGTGACTCGTGCCGAGCAACGCAGCCGCGTGCGCACGGTGACGGCCTGGACCGCCGCCGGCGCGGTCGTGCTGACCGGTGCCCTCTCGGCCAAGGCCGCACGCAGTCACGGAGCCGCCCCGCCGCAGACCTCCACGGACCAGGCGCCGGCGGCCACCGACCAGCAGACCCAGCAGGATCCCTACCAGCTCGCGCCGCCGGCGCAGCCGCCGGCGGCCTCGGACGGGGCGCCCTCGGCGGGCTCGGGAGGCTCGTGAAGGCGGCGACGGTCGAGCTGCGCGCGATCGGGACCACGGCGCGGGCGGTCGTGGCCGATCCGGGCGCCGCGACTGTCGCCCGCGACGTGCTCGACCGCAGGCTGATCGAGCTCGACGTCGCCGCCAGCCGCTTTCGGCGCGACTCCGAGCTGTCGCTCCTTCAGGCCGCCCCGCGAGTTCCGCGGCGCGTCGGCCGCACGCTCCTCGAGTCCGCCCGCGCGGCGCTCTGGGCGGCGCGCGTCACCTCCGGGACGGTGGACCCGACGGTCGCCGACGCGCTGTGCGCGGCCGGCTATGACCGCGACTTCGCCCAGCTGAGGGGCGGCCGGACGGCCGCGGCCCCGGGCGTGCCCGGCTGGCGCACCGTCGCGCTCGACCCGGCGGCGCGAACGCTCCACGTACCGGCCGGCGTGCGGCTCGACCTCGGCGCCACCGCCAAGGCGCTGGCGGCCGACCGGATCGCCCGCGAGATCCACGCCGCCACCGCCTCGCCGGTGCTCGTCGCCCTGGGCGGCGATGTCGCAGTGGCGGGCGGGCAGCGCTGGGACCTCGGCGTCGGCGACGACCACGAGCGAGCGCGGATCGACCCGGACACCGTCGTGCGCGTCGCGGCCGGTGGCGTCGCCACCTCCTCGACGACCGTCCGCGCGTGGCCCGGCGGCCACCACATCATCGACCCGGCGACGGGCCGCCCGGCGGACTCGCCGTGGCGGACGGTGACGGTCGCGGCCTCCTCGTGCCTTGCCGCGAACGCGGCGAGCACCGCCGCGATCGTGCTCGGCGCCGCCGCGCCGCGCTGGCTTGCCCGGCGCGCGCTGCCGGCGCGGCTCGTGCGCCACGACGGCGTTGTCGTGCGGATCGCCGGGTGGCCCGAGTGAGCCACGCGACGCTCTGGTACGTCGACCGCGGATCCGGGCTCGTGGCCCTGCTGCTGCTGTCGGCCGGAGTGGTACTCGGCGTCATCTCTGCGTTGCGTGTGCACAGCCCCGGCTGGTCGCGGTTCGCACTTGCCGAGCTGCACCGCAACATCGGCCTGCTCGCCGTCTGCTTCGGCGCCGTGCACGGCGCGACGAGCGTGCTGGACAGCTTCGTGAACATCCGGCTCGCCGACCTCGTCCTGCCGTTCGGCTCTCATTTCCGCCCGCTGTGGGTCGGCGTCGGCGCGATCGCGGTCGACCTCACGCTGGCCGTGCTGCTGACGAGCGCGATTCGCCGCCGCCTCGGCTATCGCCGCTGGCGCGCAGTCCACCTGCTGGCCTACGGCGCGTGGACGGCCACAGTCGTGCATTCGGTCGCGATGGGCACGGACGCACGCGCCACGTGGGCGCTGGTGTTGATGGCGGGGTGCATCGGCGCGATCGGCGGCGCGCTCGTGCTGCGGCTCAATCCGACTGGCCAGGTCAGAGCGCCCGCAGCGCCGCGGTGATCGCCGCGGCCAGCACGACGCCGACGATCACCGACGCGCCGCGGGCGAGCGCGATCCCCGCGACCGTGACGCCCGCGGTGTCGGCCCCGATGTGCAGGTGCTTGCCGTCGGCGAGCGCCGACGTGACGACGAGCGCCGCCAACAGCGCGGCGGCCAGCAGCGCAACGATGTCGTTGAACCAGCGCGGCAGCTCGCGTCCGCCGAGCGCGAACGGCCCGATGCCCTTGATCACGGCGGTGACCGCCGCGCATCCGCCGACGATCGCCCATGAGGTCGCGGCGCTCACGCCCGGCGCCTGCGCAGCCCGGCGAGCGCAGCGATCGACGCCGCGAGCACGGGCACTCCGGCTGGAGCGAAGGGCACCAGCGCGAGCGCGATCGCCGCGCCGCCGATCGCCACCGCGCTGCCCATGGGGCGCTTGAGCTCTGCCAGCAGCAACGCCAGGAAGAACGCCGGGTAGACCGCGTCGAGCCCGAGCCGGTTCGGATCGCCGAGCAGGTTGCCGCCGTAGGCGCCGAGGATCGTCCCGCACTGCCACGTCACGTACTGGATCGCCGTCGAGCCGAACAGGAAGACACGATCGAACGTGCCGTCGCCCCGCGACGCCATCGCCCACGAGGAGTCGACGACGGCCTGGCCCTGCGCGGCGCGCTTGACGGGACCGCCCGGCAGCGACGGCCCCAGGGCAATCCCCATGGCGAGGAAGCGCGAGTTCATCATCGCCGCGGCCGCGACCGCGGCGCCGATCCCGCCCCCGGCCGCGACGATCGCGATCGCGGCGAACTGCGCCGAGCCGGCGAAGACGATGACCGACATCACCACGACTGCCAGCGCGGGCATTCCCACCTCGCGGGCGAGGACCCCGAAGGAGAGCGACACCAGCCCGCCGGCGAGCGCGTAGGGCGCCCCGGCTCGCAGCCCGGCGCGAAAGGCGTTGCTGGAGAGCACGGCAGACAGCCTACGCAGCGTCCCCTTTGTCCTCCCGCCGGACGACGCGGGATCACCACAACGGCCGACGCCGCCCCGTCCACGGGCCGCGAGGCTGCCGCCCCATGAAGCCGATCACTCTCCTCCCTGCCCTCGTGGCCGCGCTCGCCGTTGCGGCGCCCGCGTCGGCCGCAACCATCACGTATGAGGGCAACACGCTCGTCTACACAGCCTCCCCGGGCCAGACCGACCGCGTGCTCATCGCGGAGGCGGCCGACGATTCCGGCCGCCTGGCGATCCAGAACGGCAGCGCCAACCTCAGCGCCCCCGCCGACCGCTGCGAAGACCACAGCGGCGGCTACGGCAACGCGTACGTCTGGTGCGATCCGCCGACCGCCGTCCGGGCCGACCTGGGCGACGGCGACGACACCTGGGGCACGCTCGACAACCCCGCCGGCATCGCGGCCGAGGTCGTCGACGGCGGGGCCGGCAAGGACCGGCTGGAGGGCGCTGGGACGCTCATCGGCGGTGCCGGCGACGACGAGCTCACCGGCTCCAAGGGCGCCGACACGCTCGACGGTGGCGACGGCAATGACACCGTCGACGGCAAGTCCGGCGCCGATCACGTCCAGGGCGGCACGGGCGACGACACCGTCCGCGGCGACCACTACGAGGAGCCGTCCGCGGACGTCATCGACGGCGGCCCGGGCGTTGACACGCTCGACGAGGACTACTCGTCGCGCTTCACCGACAACGACCCGTTGATCGACATCAGCATCGACGGCGGCTCGCCCGACGGACGGCCGGGCGAGAACGACGACGTGCGCGGCGTCGAGAACGTCAAGGTCTCCGTCGGCGGAACGATCACCGGCACCGACGCCGCCGAGACGCTGTACTTCGGGCAGGTCAGCGCCCCCGTCACGGTGCGCGCGGCCGGCGGCAACGACACGATCCATGCCGGCGACGGCAACGACACGGTCGATGGCGGCTCAGGCGACGACGACATCGACGCGGGCTTCGGCGACGATGCGATCACCGGCGGCCCGGGCAAGGACAGCATCTCCGCCGATCGCCGCGGCGGCGATTGCGGGCCGATGTGGTGCAAGTACCCCTACGGGAACGACACGATCGACACGCGCGACGGCGAGCTGGACAGCGTCGACTGCGGCGCAGGGACCGACAGCGTCAAGGCCGATCCGCAGGACGTCGTGGCCCCGAACTGCGAGAGCGTCGAGCGCGGCTCGGTCGCTCCCCCGGTCGTCACACCTGCAGGCAAGGCATGTGTGGTGCCGAAGCTCAAGGGCCTGACCGCCGCGAAGGCCCGCAAGCGCCTCAAGCAGGCCGGCTGCTCGATCAAAGTCAAGGGCAAGCGCGGGAAGGTCCGCAAGCAGAGCGTGAAGGCCGGCAAGCGGCTCGCTGCGGGCGCGAAGGTGACCGTGACGATCAAGAGGTGAGCGCGGCGATAGCGTGCCGTCCATGGACTTCGAGCTCAGCGACCGCTGCCAGGACTTCCGCGAGCGGTTGCTCGCCTTCATGGACGAGCACGTATACCCAGCAGAGCGCGCCTACGAGGAGCAGCTCCTGGCCGCCGGCGATCCACATGCGCAGCCGGCGGTCATGGAGGAGCTCAAGGCCGAGGCACAGCGCCGCGGGCTGTGGAACATGTTCCACCCCGACGCGCGCTTCGGCGCCGGCCTGACCAACTGCGACTATGCGCCGCTGGCGGAGATCCTGGGCCGCAGCCCAATCGCCTCCGAGGCCTGCAACTGCTCGGCGCCGGACACCGGCAACATGGAGGTGCTGACGCAGTTCGGCACTCCCGAGCAGCAGGACCGCTGGCTGCGGCCGCTGCTCGACGGCGAGATCCGCAGCTCGTTCGCGATGACCGAGCCGGACGTCGCGAGTGCGGACGCGACGAACATCCAGCTGCGGATCGAGCGCGAGGGCGACGAGTACGTCCTCAACGGGCGCAAGTGGTGGATCTCGGGGGCGCTGCACCCCAACTGCCGGATCCTGATCGTGATGGGCAAGACCAACCCCGACGGTCCCCGGCATCAGCAGCAGTCGATGGTCCTGTGCCCGATCGACACGCCGGGCGTGACCGTCCTGCGCGGGCTGCCGGTCTTCGGCTATCAGGACCAGGAGGGCCACGCCGAGCTGCTGTTCGAGGACGTCCGCGTTCCCGTGGAGGACATCCTCGCCGGCGAGGGCCAGGGCTTCCTGATCAGTCAGGCGCGGCTGGGCCCGGGCCGCATCCACCACTGCATGCGCTCGGTCGGCGCCGCCGAGCGCGCGCTCGAGCTCATGTGCAGCCGCGCGCTGGCCCGCGAGACCTTCGGCGCGCCCGTCGCGACGCGCGCCAACGTGCAGGACTGGATCGCGGAGGCGCGGATCGAGATCGAGATGCTGCGCCTGCTGGCGATGAAGACCGCGTGGCTCATGGACACCGTCGGCAACAAGCACGCTCGCACCGAGATCGCGGCGATCAAGGTCGCGGCGCCGAACGTTGCGCTGAAGATCATCGACCGCGCGATCCAGGTCCACGGCGCCGGCGGCGTCTCCGACGACTTCCCGCTTGCCGCGATGTATGCGCACATGCGCACGCTGCGCATCGCCGACGGCCCCGATGAAGTGCACAAGATGACGATCGCCCGCCACGAGCTGCGGCGCGCCGGCAACGGCGGCTGACAAGAGGTCTCAGCCGTCGGCGGCGCCGAGCCAGCCGGGCGCATCGACGCCCAGCGGCTCCCCCGGCGCGACCCGCCGCAGGTCGTCCTCGAGGGCGCGCAACCGCGTTTCGCCGAGAACCTCGGCCCACCCTCTGCGCAGCTCGTCGAAGATCCGCGCCGACCGCACAAGGCAGTCGCGTCCGCGCGGGGTGATCGCCACCACCTTGCGCCGGGCGTCGGCGGGGTCGTCGCGGCGCTGCACGTAGCCCAGCCGCTGGAGGGCGTCGATGGTCTTGCCGGCCGCCTGCTTGGAAACCCCGAGCCGGCGGCCCAGCTCGACCGCGGTCGTGCCTGTGGGGCCGACCGCCTGCAGCGCGAAGCCGTGCACCGGGCGCACGCCGGGATGGCCCTCGCGCGCGAGCTGGGCGTTCAGCTGGTCGACGAGCGCGCGAAAACCCAACAGGAGGCGCAGGGGGAGCTCGAAGCCGGGGCTTTCAGTTGACGCCATCGACAACCAGGTTTACCATTTCGTCAACCACGTTGTCGATTGTAGGAGCTCTCGCCATGACCGTCATCCGCAGCACCGAAACCCGCATCACGGAAACGCCGAACGCAACGATGACCACCCTGGCCTCGCCCACACTCGGGACCGTCACGCAGGCGCTGTGGCGCGTGGACATGGGCCCGGGACAGTCCGGACCCGCCCACACGTTCGACGTTGAGCAGCTGTGGACCGCCGTCGACGGCGCGGCGACCATCGAGCTGGGCGGCGCGCATCACGCGATAACGGCCGGCGACACGGTGGTGATGCCGGCGGGCGTGCCGCGGCGGGTGGTCGCCCACCCCGAGGCCGGCCTCGTCGCCATCGTCACCGCGCCCGCCGGGGCGCGCGCGATGCTGCCCGACGGCACCGACAGGGGCGTGCCGGCCTGGATCGCCTGAAGGTCCTCCGCGCGGACGACGCAAGATCACCATCGCGGCCGACGACCGCCCGCGGTGGGCCCGGCAGGCTGCGGCCATGCTCTCGACAAAGCGCCCGACTCTGATCGTGACCTGCCTCGCGACCGCGATGCTCATGCTCGACATCGCCGTCGTGAACACCGCAATGCCGCACATCGGCTCCGACCTGCACGCGAACCTGAACTCGCTGAAGTGGGTCGTCGACGCCTACACGCTCGCGCTCGCCACGACCGTCCTCACGGTCGGCTCGCTCGCCGACCGCTTCGGGCGGCGCCGGATCTTCGCGGGCGGACTCGTCGTCTTCACGCTCGCTTCGCTGGCGTGCGCCGTGGCCGACTCGGTCGCGATGCTCGACGCCGCGCGCGTCGTGCAGGGCATCGGCGCCTCCGGACTCTTCGCGTCGTCGCTGGCGCTGCTCGCCAACGCCTATCCCGAGGCGCGCGAGCGCGCCGGTGCGATGGCCGCCTATGGCGCGACGATCGGCGCCTCGTTCGCCGTCGGTCCGCTCGTCGGCGGCGCCCTGGTCAGCGGCCTCAGCTGGCGCTGGATCTTCCTGATCAACCTGCCCGTCGGCATCGGCGCCCTCGCCGTGACGCTGCGCCGCGTGAGCGAGTCGAAGGACCCCGCCGCCCGTCGCGTCGACCTGCCCGGCCAGGCCACGCTCACCGCCGGGCTGTTCCTGCTCGTGCTGGCGCTCCTGCGCGGCAACGACGCCGGCTGGGGCACGAGCGCGACGATCCTCGAGCTCGCGGCCGGCGCTGCGCTGCTCGCGACCTTCGTCGCGATCGAGCACAAGGTGCGCGAGCCGATGCTCCCGCTCGGGCTCTTCCGCGTCCCGGCGTTCGCAGGCGCGCAGATCACCGCGTTCGCGATCTCCGCGTCCTTCTTCGCGATCTACCTGTACGCGACGATCTACGTCCAGAGCGTCCTCGGGCTCTCAGCGATCGAAGCCGGCCTCGTGTACCTGCCGGGCACGATCATCATGTTCTTCGTGTCCGGAGCGGCCGCACAGCTCAGCGAGCGCGTGTCGCCGCGGGTGCTGATCGGGGGCGGCCTCGGGCTCGTCGCCGCGGGCTTGGCCCTGATGACGATGGCCACCGAGAACTCGAGCTGGACCATCATCCTGCCCGGTTTCCTGCTCGCCTCGATCGGCACAGGCATGTTCAACCCCGCGCTGAGCGGCGTCGCGCTGAGCAGCGCGCCAATCGAGATGAGCGGCCTCGCCGCCGGCGTGAACGACACGGCCCGCCAGGGCGGGATCGCGCTCGGCGTCGCCGCGCTCGGTGCACTCATCCCGACGGCATCTGTGCACCTGCACGACGCGGCCTACGTGGACGGCATGCGCACCGCGCTGATCGTCGGCGCAACCGTCGCCGCCGTCGGCGCGATCGCCGGCTGGCGCCTGATCGGCGAGCGCTCGGCGATGCCCGCGCGCGTCGCGATCGAAGCCGCGTAGCTCGCGCATACCATCCACCCGGTGCCACGCGACATCGCCCCTGACGCGCCCGACCCCGATCCCGGCCGCGACCCCGCCGAGCTACCGGAGGCGGGCTCGCGTGCGCCGGGCCTGCGCCTCGCCGACGAGGAGCTCGTCGATGCGAACCTTGCGAACGTCGACGCTCGCGGGGCCACGTTGAGGCGTGTGGTCCTGCGCCGCTGCCGCCTCACCGGGCTGCTGCTGACCGAGGGGTCGCTGCGGGACGTGACGATCGCCGAATGCCGCGTGGACCTGGCCTCCTTCGCGGCGTGCACGCTCGAGCAGGTCGTCTTCGAGGACTGCCGGCTCCAAGGGGCGAGCCTGCAGGACGCCCGGCTGCGTTCCGTCCGGTTCAGCGCCTGCGACCTCTCCGAGGCAGATTTTTCGGGAGCGCGGTTCGAGCGCTGTGAGCTGCGCGGCTGCACGATCGACCGCGTCCGCGGCGCCGAGCACCTGCGCGGCGCGGCGATGCCCTGGAGCGACGTGGTCGCGGCCGCAGGGACGTTCGCCGACGCGCTCGGCATCCGGGTCCTCGACGCCGACTAGAAAGCGACGCGCAGGGACGGCGGCTTGCGGAAGACCAAGCCGCGCGGAGCGGTGGGTTCCGCGAGGCGAGCCTCGGGCATGCGGTCGAGGAGGACGCGCAGCGCCGTGTGCGCCTCCAGGCGCGCGAGGTGCATCCCGATGCAGACATGCGGGCCGTGGGCGAAGGCGAGATGGAGCTTCGCGTTCGCGCGGCCTGCGTCGAAGCGGTCCGGGTCGGCGAACGCCGCGGGGTCGCGGTTGGCTGCGGCGATTGAGATCGTCACGAGGTCGCCGGCGCAGATCGGGCCGGCTTCACGGGTGGCGTAGCGGTCGATCGTCGCGGCGGCAGGCTCCAGGCGCAGCGACTCCTCGACCGCGTTGGCCAGCAGCGCGGGGTCGGCGCGGACGCGCGCGAGCTCGGCGGGATTGCTCAGCAGGTGCCAGAGCGCGTTCGCGATCATGCCCTCGGTCGTCTCGATGCCGCCGAACAGCAGGACGGCGGCGTTCGACACCGCCTCCTCGTCGCCGAGCCCGGCCGCGGCCTCCGCGAACAAGGAATCCTCGTCGGCGAGCCGGAGCATCGCGGCCCGTAGTGCGGCGAACCCCTCCTCCCCCGCCTTGGGTAGCGGCCGTCCGGCGGTCAGATCGGTCACCGCGGCCACGATCGCGTCGTACCAGCCGAGCACGCGCCCGGCGCCGACCGCGCCCAGGCCGAGTGCGTGCGTGACGATCGCCGCGGCGAGCGGGCCCGCGAAGCCGCGCCGGGCGTCGTCGCCGGGGGCCAGCGCCGCAGCGAGCCGCTCGGCTTCGGACTCGACGAGCGGCGTGAAGCGCTCGAGCACCGCGTCGCGGCGGAACGGTGGCGCGAACGGCGCGCGATGGCGCACGTGCTCGGGGCCGTCGAGCGTCAGCAGGCGCGGCCCGCCGACGCGGCCGGTGGTCAAGCGCGGGTCCTCGACCGTGACGGTCGCGTCGTCGCGCAGCACCTCCAGCGCGCGCTCGCGCGTGAGCACGAGCCACGCGCCGAGCGCCGGCACCCACGCCACCGGCCCCGCGCGCTCGCGCAGGCGCGCGAGCGCCTGGTGCGGGTCGCGCTCGAGCTCGGCGAGCGTCGGTAGGTCGCTACTTCGCGTAGGCGGCGACCTGCTTGCGGACGATGGTCGTGAGGTTGCCCAGCGCCAGGTTGACGTCGCCGAGGTGCAGGCCCCAGCCGGCATTGGGCACCGGCGTCGGGATCGGCGCGCCGTCGACCTTCAGGTAGCTGGCGCCGTCAGGCGTCGTCGCGCAGGCGGCCGTGAAGCGGCCGGGCTGGGCGAACCACGAGGTCTTGACGTCCGTCGGCTGGCCGGGGGCGAAGATGCCGAGCGTCGCGCCGATCGTGCCGGGGAACGCTGCCGACGGCTGATAGGGCAGGAGCCTGCTGGAGCTCCCCAGCTTGCCAGGGCTCGTGCACACGACCTGCTGGCCCGCCAGCGTCGTGCGCCCGAACGCGCTGTTCGGCCGCACGACGGCGAAGTCCCAGCGCGTCGTCTGCACCAGCCCTGCGACGCTCGGCAGCTCGAGCGCCCTCGAGCCGCTGCAGCCGTCGCTGAAGTTCCCCGGCACGATCGGTCTTGCGCTG
>JAWVFZ010000075.1:0-3814 GCA_033855555.1 Solirubrobacteraceae bacterium | reverse complement strand
CCGCTCGCGCTCGAGCATGTTGTAGAAGTCCATGTTGCCGCCGACGTTTAGCTGCGACGTGCGCAGCATCTTCACGCCGCGGTCGTGGAACAGGCGCGCCAGCGCGCGATGCACGATGGTCGCCCCGACCTGCGACTTGATGTCGTCGCCGACGATCGGCAGGCCGGCCTTCTTGAAGCGCTTGTCCCAGTAGTCCTCGCGGGCGATGAAGACCGGGATGCAGTTCACGAAGCCACAGCCGGCCTCGAGGACCTGCTCGACGTACCACTTGGTCGCGTCCTCGGACCCGACCGGCAGGTAGGACACGACCACGTCGGTGTGGGTGTCCTTGAGGATCTGCACCATGTCGGCGGTCTCGCCGCCGGCCTTCGTGATCCGCTGCTTGAGGTACTTGCCAAGGCCGTCGTGGGTCATGCCGCGGTACACGGGCACGTCCAGCTTCTTGGGGACCTTGTTGGTGAACTTGATCGTGTTGTTCGGGTCAGCCCAGATGGCCTGGCCCAGGTCCTTGCCGACCTTGGTCTTGTTGATGTCGAAGGCGCACGTGAACTCGATGTCGCGCACGTGGTAGCCGCCGAGCTCGACGTGCATCAGTCCGGGGACCCGCTCGTTGGGGTCGGCGTCGGCGTAATGGTGCACGCCCTGCACGAACGAGTTCGCACAGTTGCCCACGCCGATGATCGCGACGCGAACCTTGTCGTTCTGGTACCGGGCCTTGCCGTTGGTCGCCCCATCGGGGGCGACGGCGTTGCCGTTGCCGTTGGTGGTCACAGCTTGTGTTTCCCTTCTCGAAAGTCCAGGGCTTACGAACCCCTGGCGGGCCCCGCAGTTACAGGGCCGCGGAGGCGTTGAGCTGCCTCCGAACGTGGAGGATCCGCTGGAAGGTGGTCACGATCGCGAGTCCTGCCAGGACGTAGACCGAGACTTCCAGGAGCTCGAAGTCTCCCAGAGAAGCGCCTTTCGCGAACAGCAGCCCGATCGAGAGGATCACGACGCGCACGGCGCGGCTCGCGATGCCGACCTTGCATTCGACGCCGAGCGCCTCTGCCCGGGCCCGCGTGTAGGAGACCATCAGCGAGAACAGGACGGCGGCCACGACCGCGGCGACCGCAGCCTCGTTGTGGCGCGCGGCGAAGTACGCGCCGACCGCCGTCAGGACGATCCCCTCCTCCATGCGGTCCAGCGTCGAGTCCAGGAACGCGCCGAACGGCGTGCCCTTGCCCGACATCCGCGAGTAGCGCCCGTCGAGCGTGTCGCAGACCGATCCGACGATGAAGGCGATCCCCGCGAGGAAGAAGTAGCGCTGCCACACGAGCACGGCCGCGGCGACGTTGAGCACGAAGCCCGTCAGCGAGATCGCGTTCGGCGTCAGGCGCGACTCGATGAGCCGGTTGCGAACCAGCTCCCGGCGTTCGGACACGGCCATCAGGCCGTGGCGCGGGCGATGACGCGGGAGAAGGACCAAGCCGCCGGACGCACGTGCCCGAGCCAGACGGCCGCTCCGAAGGAGATGGCCGCGGTGCCGGCGCCGAGGATGGCGTCGGCGATCCAGTGGTTGCCCGTCGAGACAACCACCCAGGTCATCATCGCCGGCCACAGCGCCCACGCGATGCGCGCGGCCCGGTGCCTGCAGCTGTTCGCGAGCGTGATCCCGACGAGGAGCGAGAAGCAGACGTGCATCGAAGGCACGGCGGCGTACGGATTGAAGAGCGCGTTGACCGCCGAGTCGTGATCGATGCCGGCCAGCTGGGCGACGCTGTCCTCGAAGCCGTACTCGGGGAAGAAGAACCGCGGCGGCGCGGTGGGGAACAACGTGTAGCCCACCAGCGCGATGCCCATGGAGACCATGAACATGTTGCGCACGAAGTAGAAGCGCTGGTTGTGGAAGAGATAGATGAACACGAGCGCCGACAGCGTCACCGTGGTCTGGGCATTCAGGTAGACGACGCTCGCGAAGTCGATCGCCGCGCGCCAGCCACTCGTCCAGGACTGCACGTCACGCTCGAAGAACAGGTGCGTGCTCTGCTCGATGTTGATCAGGTGGCGCGCGTTCTCGAAGGCGATCGCGGCACCCTGCCCGTCATCGATCCAGCCCCGGGTCAGGCGGTACGCGTAGTACGCCGTGGCGAAGAGCAGCACCTGTCGCACGACGTCCAGAGGGCCGTGCGGAAACAGGCGCATCGTGACGATTCGGACGCGCGCAGGCATGGAACTCATCCATCGTAGCGACCCGATCAACCGGCACAACGAGGTCCGCGAGACACGATCCGCAGCGGCGAGAAGGTCGTCGCGATGCGCAGGGTGCCGGGCCGGCGGACCCGCACCTGCGTCCAGTCGCCTGCGGTCCGCGAGACGCAGCCGTCGCCCGCGACAACGGCCCAATAGGGCGTGAAATGCACCCGCAGACGAACGTCGCCGGCGCGCGCCGCGACGAGCTCCAGCGAGTCCGTGCCGAGCCTGGTCACGCGCGCGCCGTCGGCCAGCGGCGCCGGGCGCTCGACCGCGAAGACGCGCCAGTGCGCGCCGCTGTACACCTCGTGGAGCCATGGAACGCCGGCGCGCAACAGCGCGGCCTCATGCTTGGCCGATCCGTCCAGCCGGGCGTCGGGCAGCGCCACGAAGCGCACGGCATTGTCGTCGAGCCAGCGCCGGTAACGAGTGGCGTCCAGCCGCGGCGTGTAGAAGAGGCCGTTGAGCTTCACGTCGAGCTGGCGTTCCCACCCGCGCGCCAGCGGATAGTGCGGCGCGACACGCGCGGCCTCCCAGTGGTTGGCGGTGAACGGGATCTCGATGCGAAACGGCTCGGCTCCGCGGTGCGTGTCCAGGAAGGACAGCAGCGGGCGGTAGTACGAGGCCTCGATCGCCGGGTCGCCGTGGGCGCGGATCCAGTCGCGCACCGGCGCGTTCCACTGCCAGTACAGGAGCGGGAGCGCGAGCGCGGCGAGATAGAGCGGGCGCCGGCGCCAGATCAGGCACGCGAGCAGCGGCCCCCCGAAGAGGCCGCCGAGGCGCACGATGTTGCCGCCCATCGGCGAGTCGATCACGAAGGCGCCGATGCACGCCGCCGCGTACAGCGCGCACCCGAGCCGCAGTTCGCGCTCCTCGTAGGGCAGCGCGACCAGCACCAGCCCGATCGTGATCAGCGCGGGCCAGAAGCTCGAGCCGACGAACGGCTCGGTTCCGCCCTCCGGAAAGGCGATCGACAGAAACGCGGCGGGCACGAACGCCGCGGCGCCGAGCGCAATCGCGCGGCCGCTGCGCGACGCCATCCACCACGCCGCGGCTCCCAGGGCGAGGAAGATGCCGGCGACCGGGCTGGCCAGCGTGGTGGCGACCGCGAGCAGCAGCCCGAGTGCATCGCGCCGATGGGTGACCGCCAGGATCGCGGCGAGCGCGATCGTCACCCCGAACCCGAACGCGAGCCGTCCGGTGATCAGGTTCAACGACGTTGCGGCCGCGAACCAGATGACGCCGGGCCGGCCCTCGGTCTTGTGGAAATGCTCGTCGGCGATCCGCTCGAACAGGAACGCGGAGGCGACCGCGCTGAGCGCGCCGACGACGCGCGGGTCCAGCAGCGAGGCCAGCGGCGGGAACAGCAGGCTGTAGCCCGGCATGTGGTGGCCCGCGTACCACGCGTTGTCCCACAGAACGAGCCCCTCGCGGCCGAACAGGCCCGCGCGGTACACCTGCGCGGCGAGGTCGGCGCTCGGCGGGTCGATGATCAGGTACAGCCCCGCGAGAACCGCCGCGACCGCCCAAGCAGGCGTCCGTTCGAGCCGCGCCGCGACACCCGATCCAGGCATCCGTTCGATCC
>JAWVFZ010000074.1:0-4912 GCA_033855555.1 Solirubrobacteraceae bacterium | reverse complement strand
AGCGCGCCCGAGAGGATTCGAACCTCTGACCTTCGGTTCCGTAGACCGACGCTCTATCCAGCTGAGCTACGGGCGCAGTGAGTGGCCATTGTACGGACCGGCCGCGGAGCGGAGAGGGCGGGATTCGAACCCGCGATGGAGTTTGAACCCCATACTCGCTTAGCAGGCGAGTGCCTTCAGCCACTCGGCCACCTCTCCGGGGACGCGCCCAGTGTAAAGCGTCCGCCGCGCATTGCCGATGTGACGGGAGGCACTCATACCGTGCCGGGTCCCCCGTGTCCGAATCGCAGACAGACGCAATCCACGCCACAGCGCGGCTCATGGTCGCGACCGTCAGCGGGGCAACGCCCGAGGCGGTCCGGCGTTCGATCCTCCACGAGGCGCGCACGCTGCTGGGGTCCGACGCGGCGCTGCTCGTGGCCATCGACGAGCGCGAAGGCGTCGCCCAGACGGTCGCCGGCGATCCCGAGCCGTGTGCCGACGCAAGGCGGGTCGCGCTCGCGGATGTGCCCGCGCTGCGCGAGATGTTCGACCTGCGCCGGACCGCGGCGCGCGCCGGTGGCGACCAGGCACGGGCGCTCGCGGACATGCTCGGCGCGCCGTTGGCGCCCGCGGTCGCGCTTGTGCTACCGATGCGCACCGATGACGCCGTCGACCACGCGCTCGTCCTCCTCAACGCCCCCGGGTGCGCTCTCTCGCCCGAGGACGCAGACCTCGCGGCGGCGTTCGCGACGGCGGCCGGAGCGGTGCTGGCCCAAGCACAGCTCGCCGGCGAGCAGGCCGACCGCGTCGCCCAGCAGGCCGCTCTCGCCCGCGCCGCCAAGACGCTGAACGAGTCGCTCGACTTCTCCGACGTGCTGCACTCGATCTGTCTGGAGGCTGCGCGGATCCTGGACGCCGACTGCACGGCGGTCTACCGCGGCGACGACGCTTCGGGCCTGACCGTCGAAGCCATCGTCGGCCTCCCTGCCGAGGTGCTGGGCCTGCGGATGGAGCCTGGCGCCGGGCTCTCGGGCCGGGTGGTCCAGGCCGACCGCCCGATGCTCACCAATGACTACGACCGCATCAGCCGCTCCGACCAGGTGAGCGCATTCACCGACATCACGAGCGCGCTCGCGGTCCCGATGCACTGGGATGGCGAGCTCCGCGGCGTCCTGAGCCTGGGGTATCGCGGGTCGCGGTTCGTGACCGGGCAGGACCTCGCGCTGCTGGAGACCTTCGCCGAGCTCGCCGCGGTCGCATGCCGCAACGCGACCACCGCCACGGGCCTGGCGCTTGCCGCCCATACCGACGGACTCACGGGCTGCCTCAACCACGCGGCGCTCCAAGACGGGCTGCGCCGCGAGATGGAACGCTGCGCTCGCACCGGTCAGGAGCTGAGCCTGATCCTGCTCGACCTCGACGACTTCAAGCAGGTCAACGAGCTGCACGGCCACCTCGTCGGCGACGAGGTGCTCCGGCGCGCGGGCCACGCGCTGCGGATGAGCACGCGCCCGTACGACCTCGTCGCCCGTTACGGCGGCGACGAGTTCGCGATCCTCGCCGTCGACGCCGACGAGCGCGGCGCGATGGAGATCGCCGAGCGCGCACTCGACCGGCTGAGTGCGGCGATCGAGGACCTCGGGTCGGAGCGGGCGACGGCGGGCGTCGCGCAATGGGACCCATCGCAGACCCCGCCGCAGCTCGTCGAGCAGGCCGACCGCGCGTTGCTGTTCGGCAAGCAGGAGGGCCAGCGCGGCTCCGTTCAGCCTGCGTCCGAAGTGCCCTACCGCTTCGGGCCGGGGCGCTTCCGGCGCCCGGGGGACGAAGGTCCCGCGCCCGAGCCCGGCGAGGCGCGGCCGGAGTGGCCGCCGACGGCCCCGCGCAACACGGAGTCCGACCGTCTCCAGCAGCGAACCCGCCAGCTCGTCATGGCCAACAACCTCGGCACCCGCTTGTCGGCGATGACCGGAGCCGACGAGATCATCGACGCGGTCGTCGACGAGCTGCATCGCGCGTTCGGGTTCTACGTCTGCCACATCGTCCGGATCCGCGAGGACGACGTGGTGGTGAACATCGCGGGCCGCGGAGAGCTCTACGACAACCTCGAGGAGCAGTGCTGGGAGCAGCCGCAATCCGCGGGCGTCATCGGCCGCTGCCTGCGCGAGCGCCACGTGGTCCTCGTGCCTGACACGCAAAAGGATCCGGACTTCACCGCCCCGCCGTGGATCGTCCAGCCGCGGTCGGAGCTGTGCGCGCCGGTCTGGGTCGGCGGCGACCTGTGGGGCGCGATCAATGTGGAAGAGGCCGAGCCCGCCGCCTTCGACGAGGACGACGCGCGGCTGCTGCAGACCGTCGCCGACCAGCTCGGCTCGGCGCTTCGGTCCGCCCTGCTCTACGAGCGCCTGGACCGCGCCTATCTGGGCACCGCGGAGGCGCTTGCGACCGCGCTCGAGGCCAAGGACTCCTACACCGCCCAGCACGCGCATTCGATCGTGCACTGGGCCGAGGCCGTCGGCCGCCGGCTCGGGATGGACGACGAGGCCCTGCGCGACCTGCGCTACGGCGCGATCTTCCACGACATCGGCAAGATCGCCGTCCCGGAGGCGATCCTCAACAAGCGCGGCCCGCTCGACGCCACCGAGCGCAAGCTGGTCGAGCGTCACACGATCGTCGGCGAGCAGATCCTCGCGCCGGTGGACTTCCTTGCGGGCGTGCGCCCGCTCGTGCGCCATGAGCACGAGCGCTGGGACGGCACCGGCTATCCCGATGGCCTGCGCGGTGACGCGATCCCGCTCGGGGCCCGCATCGTGTTCGCGTGCGACGCGTTCCATGCGATGACGTCGGACCGCTCCTACCGCGCGGCCATGAGCGAGCCCGACGCCCGCGCGGAGCTGCGCGACGGCGCCGGGACGCAGTTCGATCCGCGCGTCGTCGAGGCCTTGCTGGCCGTCCTCGACGAGCGCCTCGACGCCACGCTGCCCGAAGCGTCCGCATGACCTCAAGATCGACCGGCTGCGGTCGATTGCACGGACGTGAGCGCGGCCCCCGCCACCCCGGTCTCCCCCACCCGAGTCGCCCGCGGGCTCGAGGAGATCATCGACGCGGCGGCGGGCGTGCTCGCCGCGCAGTCCCTGCTGGAGACTTTTCACGCGATGGCCGCGGCGCTGCGCCCGATCGTCCCGTTCACCAGCCTTGCCGTGTACGAGGCCGACATGACGAACCGCATGCTGGTCCCGGTATTCGCGGTCGGTCGCTACGTGAAGGAGACGCTCGCGTTCCCCGCTCCAGTCGACGCGTCGATCACCGGCAAGGCGTTCATGCGCGGCAAGCTCGTCCATCTCGAGCCGGGGCATCCCTGGCTCGGCGACTACGTGCTGCCCGGAACGCCGGACAACGACCAGGAGGCCTTCATCGTCGCCCCGCTCGTCGCCGCCGGAGCGCCGATCGGGACGCTCAACGTCTGGCGCGAGGGCGCGATCGCATCATTTGCGAGCGAGGAGGCACAGCTCATCCGCCGCTTTGCGACGCTCGCCGCGATGGCCTACGACAACGCCCGCCGCCGCGAGCAGCTCTCCCAGCTCGCACATACCGACGACCTCACCGGGCTGGCCAACCGCCGCCAGTTCCACGAGCGGCTCACCGCCGAGCTGACCCGTGTCGGCCGCGAGCGCGTGCCGGTCTCGCTCCTGCTCCTGGACGTCGACGACTTCAAGCTGGTCAACGACATGCACGGCCACGCCGCCGGCGACGCCGTGCTGCGCGACCTCGCCGCCGTGCTGCGCGACGGCGTCCGCGTCGCAGACGTCCCCTGCCGGACCGGCGGCGAGGAGTTCGCCGTCGTGCTCCCGGGCGCCGACGAGCCCGAGGCCAAGCGCTGCTCCGAGCGCCTCCTCAAGGCGATCCGCTCCGCCGGCGAGATCCGCGTCTCAGCCGGAGTCGCCACCGCCCCTGCCGACGGGCGCACCGTCGACGCCCTCTTTCAGATCGCCGACGACCGGCTGCTGGCCGCCAAGGCCGCGGGCAAGGACCGGCTCATCGGTCCCCGCCTCGCCGCCTGAGCCGCGCCCGCTACGGTCCCATCACCCCGGAGGGGTGGCAGAGCGGTCGAATGCACCGGTCTTGAAAACCGGAGTCCGTTCACGCGGACCGCGGGTTCGAATCCCGCCCCCTCCGCTAAACCCTCAAGGCCTCCCGCCGATAGCGTCCGCCCATGGCTGTCAGCGACCAGGACGTCGAGCACGTGCGAGGGGCGTTCGAGTCGTTCAACGCGACGGTCCGCGAGGACGAGGCCGGCATCCGAGCGCATCACGCTCGCTGGTACGACCCCGACGTCGAGATCGTCAATGCCGACGACTGGCCCATCCCGGCCTCGTACCGGGGAACCGAGGGTTACGTCAGGTGGTACCGGGAGAACTACGGTCCTTACGAGGACGTCCGGTACGCCGTCGACTTCCTCGGTGCGGTCGGCGACCGCGTCGTCGCGCTCGTCACCATCACCGGCCGGCCGCGGGGAGACGAGACCGAGCTCGAAGTACAGCTCGGGCTGGTCTACGGGATGCGCGGTGGCCGCATCGCGAGGGTCGAGCTGTACCTCGGTCACGAGCGAGCGTTGCGCGCGGCGCGGGCAACGGCCTAACTGCGGCCCGGCCCCGCCCCCGTCCGTCTCGCACCGCGGTTTCTAACACCCGGCAAGCTCCGCGGCCACGATGACGTTGCCGGCCAGATCGCGGAAGTGCAGCGAACGGCTGCTGTCGTCGGTCCGCTCGGCCCAGACGTCAACGTCGTGTGCGGCGAGCGGCCGGTGGACGGCGTCAAGGTCGTCCGTGTAGAGCACGAGGAACGGCTGGCTGCCGGCCTGGCGGCCGACGAGCTGGCGCTCCTCTTCGGTCAGTGGCGGCATGAGCCAGAGGCCGACGCTGCTCTGTCCCGG
>JAWVFZ010000073.1:0-10093 GCA_033855555.1 Solirubrobacteraceae bacterium | reverse complement strand
GGGGTTCTCGCAGTCGAGCCTGGCCTGGGTCGTCAACGCCTACCTGATCGCGTTCGGCGGCCTGCTGCTGCTCGCCGGGCGCTTCGGCGACATCCTCGGGCGCAAGAGCATCTTCATGGCGGGCCTCTCGCTCTTCACGGCGGCGTCGCTGCTGTGCGGCGTGGCGCAGAGCCAGGAGATGCTCGTCGCGGCCCGCTTCATCCAGGGCGTCGGCGGCGCGATGACCTCCGCGGTCATCCTCGGCATGATCGTCACGATGTTCCCCGAGCCGCGGGAGCAGGCGAAGGCGATCGGCGTCTATGCCTTCGTCGCCTCCGCCGGCGGCTCGGTGGGCCTGCTGGCCGGCGGCGTGCTGACCCAGTCGATCAACTGGCACTGGATCTTCTTCGTGAACATCCCGATCGGGATCGCGACGGGCGCCTTCGCGGTGCGGCTGCTCGAGCGCGACAAGGGGATCGGCTTCGGTGGCGGCGCCGACATCCCGGGGGCCGTCCTCATCACGAGCTCGCTGATGCTCGGCGTCTACACGATCGTCAAGCCGGCGGCCGAGCACGGCTGGGGTTCGTCAACGGCGCTCGGGCTCAGCGCGGTGTCGCTGGTCCTGCTCGGCGCCTTCGTCGTGCGCGAGGCGCGCGCCGCCAACCCGCTCATGCCGCTGCGGATCTTCCGCTCGCGCAACGTGTCGGGCGCCAACATCGTCCAGGCGCTCTCCGTCGCGGGCATGTTCGGCCCGTTCTTCCTCGGATCGCTGTACCTGGAGCGGGTGCTGGGCTACGACGCCCTGCACATCGGCCTCGCGTTCCTGCCGACGACGATCGTCATGGGCACGCTCTCGCTGCGCTACTCGGAGCGGCTGGTCATGCGCTTCGGCGCCCGGACCACGCTGCTGCCCGGCCTCGTGATCATCGCGGCCGCGCTCGTCCTGTTCGCCCAGGCGCCCGTCGATGGCAGCTACGTCCGGAACGTCCTGCCGGTGATGATCCTGCTCGGCGCGGGCGCAGGGGTCGCCTTCCCGGCCCTGATGTCGCTGGCCATGTCGGGCGCCACGCCGGCGGACGCTGGTCTGGCCTCCGGCCTGGTCAACACGTCCGCGCAGGTGGGCGGCGCGCTGGGGCTGGCGGTCCTCGCGACGCTTTCGGCCACGCGCAGCGACAACCTGATCAAGGACGGCGAGGCGGCCGCCTCAGCGCTCACCAGCGGCTATCACCTCGCGTTCTACATCGCCACCGGCTCCGTCCTGGCCGCCGTGGCGGTCGCGGCCGCGGTGTTCCAGCCGGCGGGCGCCGACGCGCGCGAGCCCGACGCGCCGAGCCACGTAGAGGCGCGCTCCGAACCGGCGTAGGGGTCCCTCTACTTGCCTCGCGCCGGGGCCTTGGCCTTGGCCCGGCCCCGGGCCTTGGGGCGCCGCCGCTCGGCGGCAGGGGGCGATGAGAGCCGCGAGGCTTCGAACAACATGATCACCAGCCCTGCGTCGACCACGCCCTCCGCGTGCGGATCCGCGGCGATCCGCTCAGCCGCCTCCTGCTCGATGGCGTCGATCTCTCCGAGCAGGTCCTCGCACGCCTTCGCCAGCCGACTCCAGCCGATTTGGTCGAGCTTGGCGACCGTGCGCGTGAAGTGCGCGTCGGGACGGTCGAAGCCGCCGGCGGCGGCGGCGGCATCGGTGTAGACGGACACCTGCTGCAGGAACGACGAAAGGAAGGCCTGCTTGGCGATCGGAGGGGCCTTGCCCCAAGCCTCGTCGGAGATCGTGGGGCGCTTGTTCGCGCGGTAATGGTGCTCGACGGCGCCGCGGCTCGGAGTCTCCTTGACCAGCTTGATGAGCCCCAGGCGCTCGAGCGTTCGCACGTGGTAGGACACCACGCCGAGGTTCGCTTCGAGGAGGCGTGCAACCTGAACCGGACTTGCGGTGCGCTCCTCGAGTATCGCGAGGATGCGGACCCGCAGCGGGTGGCTGAGCGCCTTGATGTACCGGGGATCGTCGAGCGTCGTGGGGGCGGTCATGAGGGTCTCTGACTGTTCGGGGCGCGTAACCATAGGCGTCGAGCAGGCGGCCGAGCATGCGTCGAGGTTAAGTTCATGTGAGTTCAACGGCGCCCTGTCGAGCGCCTGGCGGCGGTGCCGCGTTCTAGGCTCCTGTCATGACCTCCGCCACGCAGATCGTCACCGGCGTCGACTTCGTCGCAATCCCGACCAAGGACCTCGACGCCGCGGTCGAGTTCTACGGTTCGACGCTCGGCCTACATCGCTCGGTGTACAAGCCGGAGAACAACTTCGCCGAGTTCGAGACCGGCACGGTGACCCTGAGCGTCATCGTCGCCGAGAAGTTCGGCCTCGAATACAGCCCCAACCGCAACGCGCTCGCCCTGCACGTCGACGACGTCGAGGCCGCCCGCGCGACGCTGACCGAGCGCGGCGTCGAGTTCCAAGGCGAGACGTTCGACACCGGCGTCTGCCACATGGCCTTCTTCGCGGACCCCGACGGCAACGCGCTCATGTTCCACCACCGCTACGCGCCGCGGATCGCGGAGGGGTGAGCGGCTGAACCGCTCGTTGCGCTCGCGGCGACGAGCCTGCACGCAAGCTCGACCGCCTCGGCCTCCGCGAGCTCCTGCTCGCGAGCGAGCGACTTCCAGGTCGGGAACGCGATCGCGTGGCCGACGGCGGCCTGCGTGCGGCGCCGGGCGCCGCCGCGGAGCCCGCGGCCCTTCATGAGCGTTTCGCGCGCAGCCGACATATAGCCGCGGAATGCGGCGAAGCGCTCCTGGACGAGCGCGACCGCCGGTTCGTCGCGGATCAGGTTGTCGAACATGCCCTCCGTGCGGCCGTAGAAGGCGTAGAGCTCGGTTAGGGCAATCCGAAGACGCTCGTCGGGTGCCTTGATGGCCGCCCAGGCGCCGGGGTCGGGCGGGGGGTTGGCCGCGGACCAGTGTGCGCTGCAGGCGTCGAAAAGCGCGGCTTCGTCGGGGAAGTGGCGATAGAGCGTCGAACGGCGCACGCCGGCGTGCTCGGCGACGGCGCTCATCGATGTCCGCGCCGGACCGAGCGTCCCGTGCAGGTGCATGGCGCTCTCGGTGATGCGCAGCCGCGTCTGCGCCTGCGCCTCTGCGCGGCGGCGCATCCGGTAGGTGCGAGTTTCGTCGGTCATCAGTGTCGCGTGAAAGTTTGACACACGCTGCGGCGGGCGTATAGTTGCCGCGACACTGTTGTCCGATGAAAGTAGGCGGCGATGCAAGCGGTCACGGCTCGGGTGCTCGGGCCACAGGAGGGAAACGCGGGGTTTCTAGGCAGCATCGGGGTGCGGTTCATGATCGACGGCGCCACGGCCGACGGCGGCTTCGCACTGGTGGAGCACCCCATGTCGGCGCGGGCGCTCGCGGCGCCGCTGCACCGCCACACGCGTGAGGACGAGTACAGCTACGTGCTGGAAGGCCGCATGGGCGCGCTGCTCGGCGATGACGTGCTCGAGGCCGGACCGGGCGACCTCGTCTTCAAGCCGCGCGACGAATGGCACACGTTCTGGAACGCGGGCGACGAGCCGTGCCGGATCCTCGAGATCATCGCGCCGGCCGGCTTCGAGCGGTTCTTCGCCGAGCTGGTGGACGCCGGCGGAGTCGGCGCCGCGGATCCCGAGGCGCTCGGCGAGCTGTGCGGACGCTACGGGTTCGAGATGGACCCGGACAGCGTCCCCGGGCTTGTCCAGCGCTTCGGGCTGCAGTTCCCGGGTGAGCCCATCTGAGCCCGCCGCCGGGCCGGTCTATCGTGCACAACCGTGTACCGACCTGGTCCGGTCCTGGGCAGCCTGCTCTTCGTCCTCGCCGGCCCAGCCGTCGAGCTCGGCCTCGGCCCCTGGGCGCTGACCGGCCTGCACACCGGCGAGGACCTGCCGGCGGCGTGGCCGCTGCGCGCGCTGGGCGCGGTCCTCGTGGTCGCCGGGCTTGCCGTCCTGGCCGACGCGTTCGTGCGCTTGGCGCGCGAGGGCGGAGGGACGCCGTCGCCGCTGGCGCCACCGCGGCGGCTCGTCGAGGCCGGGGTCTATCGGCACCTGCGCCATCCGATGTACGTCGCCACGACGGCCGCGATCGCGGGCGAGGGCCTGATTTTGCGTCAGCCCATCCTGATCGCGGCCGCGGCCGCGTACGGCGCCACGCTGGCGGCGCTCGCGCACTGGTGGGAGGAGCCGCTCCTGCGCCGGCGCTTCGGCACGGCCTACGACTCGGCGCGGCGGTAGATGCGCGGCGTGTTCATCAGACAGCTCCCGTTCGACGGGGTGGGGTTCAGGCTGGCGGTCAAGGACCTGTTCGACACGGCGGGCGTTCCCACGACCTACGGCTCGGCGATCTTCGCCGACCACGTGCCGGTGGCGACGGCGCCCGCCGTGGCACGCCTGGAGGCGGCCGGGTACCACAACGTCGGCAAGGCGAACCTGCACGAGTTCGCCTGGGGCATCACCTCGGAGAACGAGCACTACGGCACCGTGCCGAACCCGCTGGCGGGCGGCCGGATCGCGGGCGGGTCGAGCGGCGGGAACGCGGCGGCGCTCGCTGCGGGCCTTGCCGACGCAGCGCTCGGGACGGACTCGGGCGGCTCGATCCGGATCCCGGCCGCGTGCTGCGGCATCACCGGCTTCAAGCCGACCTTCGGCCTCGTGCCGCTTGACGGCTGCTTCCCGCTCGCGCCGAGCTACGACCACGCCGGCCCGATGGCTCGCGACGTCGCCGGCTGCGAGCGCATGCTCCAGGCGCTCGCGCCGGGCTTCGAGACGGCGGCACCGGTGGCGCTCGGTGACCTGGCGGTGGGTGTCGCGTGGACCGACCGGGCCGATCCGCTCGTTCGCGCGCGCGTGCAGGAGGCGGCCGCGCTGTTTCCCGGCGCGCGTCCGCTGCAGCTGCCGTTCCCGGACGACACGTACCCGGTGTTCTACCGCGAGGCGGCCGAGGTGCACGCCGAGCTGTGGCGCGACCACCGCGCCGCGTATGGGCCGAACGTCGCGGCCAAGATCGAGCGGGCGATGCTCGTGGAGGACGCCGCGGTGGCCGCCGCGGAGCGAGTGCGCGGCGACTATCGCGACCGCATCGCCGAGCTGACCGACGGGCTCGATCTCGTGCTCACGCCGACGCTGGCGATGGTCGCCCCGCCCACGGGCATCGGCGACCTGGCGCTGCGCGAGGCGATGATCGCGTTCACCTACCCGTTCAACGCCACCGGCGCGCCGGCGCTGGCGCTGCCATGCGGCCCGGCCGAAGATGGGCTTCCGGCTTCGGTCCAGCTCATCGGCCGGCCCGGGGAAGACGCGCTCGTGCTCGCCGCGGGCCGGGCGCTCGAAAGCGCGCTCGGCTTCAGCCCGACGTAAAGGGCTGGAGCGCGGCGCGCGAGGTCCGCAGCGCGGCGGCGATGTCGGCGCGCCGGGCCACAGCCGCCGCGAGCGTCGCGAGCGCCGCTTCGGCACGCCGGCGCGCCGCGGGGTCGACTGCGTCGAGGTCCGCCACGTGATCGGTGAGCGCCTTGCGCGCACGCTGCACATCGGACTTCGCGGCCGCGTACTCGGTGGGCGCGGCGACGCGGCCGCCCTTCACCGCCTGGCCGTATTCGATGCCGAGCAGCTCGAGGCCGTCGAGCGCCTGTGAGGCGGCGGCACGCGCGCTCTGCAGGCGATCGGCGCGGCTCGGCGGGCCGCTGCTGCCGGTCGCGAGCGCGACCACGAGCACGACGACGGCGACGAGCGCCGCCGCGGCGCCGAGCATGATCCTGCGGCGGCGGCGGGCGTGCCCGGCCTGGCGGTAGAGCGACATCTGACTAGCTCCAAACCAGTGCGACGGCCGGTCCGGCGTTGCCCTCGAGCGCGGCGGCGGCGCCCGTGAGGATGTCCTCGGCGCGGCGGCTGTCGCTCAGGTCCACGACATGCGCGCCGGCGACCACGCACACGCGCGGCAGCAGCGAGCCGACGCCGAGGTTGGTGGTTCCCGCCGCGACGGCCTCGCCCAGCTCGGCCAGCAGCTTGCCGTTGTCATCGCCGGTGACGACGCGGCGGGCGCGCTCGGAGACCGGAACCGCGCCGAGCCCGTCGACGACCGCGACATGCGAGCCGCCGTCGTCGCTGAAGACGCGGTAGTAGCCGGTGGTCGCGACGAGGCGCAGCGCCTCGGGGGCCGCGCCGGTCACGCCGGCCGCGACGGCGCGCTGGCCGGCCTCATCGAGCGGGTCGCGCGCCACGGCGCCGGACTCGAGCGCGACCGCGCCCGTGGCCACCGCGCGGAGCACGCCCTGGCGCGGCTCGAAGCTCGCCTGGACGGTCACCGTCAGCGGGGCGGCGCCGGCGTCGACGCAGGCGCGCTCGGCCTCCCGCGCCAGCGCGGCCGTGGCGCCGGGGCCCGAGCAATGGCGCACGATCTCGGCGCGAACGAGCGACAGCGCCGCGCCGATCGAGGACAGGACCTCCGGGTGCTCGGGGCGCAGCAGCGGGCGGCCGAGGCGCTCGGCGACCCGCGGCGCGAGCGCGGTGCCCGCGCCGCCCAGCGCGACGACCGGGACCTCGGGGCCGAACCCGTGCGTCTTGGCGGCCTCGGCGACCGCCTCGGCGATCTTGTCGACCGCGCCGTCCAGCAGCTGCTGTGCGAGGTCGTCGCCGTCGCGGCGCAGCCGGGCGCCCAGCGCGGCGAAGGCGATCCGTGCGGCCTCGGCGGAGCCGTGGGACCAATGCTCATCGCCGCCGACGAGGCCCAGGGCATTGGCCGCGCAGGTCGCGGTCAGCGCCCAGGTGCGTCCGTCGGGGGCGCGTACGACGGCGTAGGCCTCGGGGTCGCCCTGGCGCGGCGCGAGCACGCCCGCCTCGGCGCCGGCGAGCTCTGCGGGATCGGCGAAGCACGCGTAGGGGAGGCCGGCGACATGCGCGCTGCGCGGCCCGACCTCGTCGATGCGACGGCGCCCGAGGCGGGCCATGGAGCCGCCCGCGGCGCCGACGACCCAGGAGTCGACCGAGCGGATCGAGGTTGGGCGCCCCATCACGCGCAGGTCGCGCAGGACGGTTCGCCCATGCTTGACCACAGAGACGTTCGAGCTCGTGCCGCCGCACTCCAGGACGATGCCGTCGACCAGCCCGAGCTGATGCAGTGCTGCCGCGACGCCCGCCGCCGGGCCCGAGCCGATCGTGAGCGAAGGGCTGGCGCGGAACGCATCGAGCGACATCGCGCCGCCGTCACCGCGCAGCACCAGGAGCGGGACGTCGATGCCCGCCTCGCGCAGCACGCGCTCGACGACGCTCGCGGTCCGCTCGACGACCGGGAGGATCGAGGAGTTCACCGCCGCCGACACGGTGCGCACCTCGAGCCCGTAGGTGCCGGTCAGCTCGTGGCCGGCGCAGACCGGGATGCCGCGCTCCTGCGCGCGCGCCGCCACGTGGTCCTCCTGGCCGGGCGCGTCGACGCTGAAGGCCCCACTGACCGCGAGCGACGTGCAGCCGAGCGCTTGCAGGTCGTCCAGCACCGCGTCGATAGCGGCGTCGGTGAGGCCGCCGGTGGCGTCGAGGAACGCATGTTCGGTGCGCAGGACACGGCCCGGGGCGAGCTGGAGCGTGCCGACGCGCGTGCGCTTGCGGGCGCGCCGCAGCTCGGGCTGGGCGCCGATGCCGATGACGCCCACCTTGGCGACGTCGCCCTCGAGCAGCGCATTCATCGCGGTCGTCGTCGAGTACGCGACGAGGTCGACCTGCGCGCGCTCCTCACCGAGCTCGCCGAGCAGCGCGCGCAGCGCCGCCGCCACGCCCTCGACCACGCCGTCGGGGGCGTGGTGGCTGGTCGGGACGACCGCGTGCGCGCGCAGACGCAGGGGCTGCGTGGCGACGGCGACGGCCTTGGTGAAGGTTCCGCCGACGTCGACGCCGACGCGCAGGCTGCGGACGGCGGGCGTCAAGCGGGGGAGACCTCGCCGCTGCGGCGGCGCGTGAGCGCCGGCTGCAGCCAGAACACCCATGCCGCGCCGAGCGCGAAGATCACCAGGAGGACCGCCTGGGCGATCAGCCCCTGGCGCGTCGGATGGATGCCGGTGAGCTCGGCGACGAACACGGGCAGCCGCGCCCAGCTCGCATGAACCGGGGTCGCCGTGAGCGCGTCGGCCGACTGCAGCGACCGCACGGCGTTGCCCGTGAAGGCGACGCTCAGCAGCAACAGGATCGACGCGCCGGTGATCAGCATCGGCTTGAGCGGAAGCTTCTTGCCGAGCCCGAGGATCGCGAAGCCGACCGCCGCAAGCGCGACGACGGCGGCCGCGGCACCGAGCCAGACATACAGCCCGAGCCCGGAGGCGAACAGCGAAAGCGCCTGGTAGAAGAGGACCGTCTCGAAGCCCTCGCGATAGACGGCCGTGAACCCCAGGCCGACGAACGCGGCGGTCGAGCCGGCGGCGATCGCCGCCGCCGTCCGCGCGCGCATGAACTCCATGCGCCGCTTGTGCTCGAGGCGCTGGACGAGCCAGAAGCTGACCCCGATGAGGACGACCACGGCGAACAACGCGGTGATTGCCTCCAGCAGCTCGCGGTTGACCGGGGCGATGTCGATCACCACCGTCGTGAGCACCCACGTCACCGCGGTCGCCGCGACCGCGGCCAGGACCCCCAGGCCGAGCGGGCGCTTGTAGTTGGCCGCGCTTCCGGCGGCGAGCGAGCCGAGCAGGATCGCGATGAGCAGCACGGCCTCGACGCCTTCGCGGAAGAGGATCGAGAACGAGAAGCCGAACGCGAGCGCCGGGGCGGCGATGCCCTTCTTGGCCAGCTCGCGGTCGACATCGAGGATCTGGCCGCGAAGCTTCGCCACCGTGCCGCGGATCGTGCCGACCGACGCGCCGCCGCGGATCTGGTTGCGCAGGTCGGCGAACGTGAACTCCGTGTCCAGCACGAGGTTGGGATTGCGCAGCCGCAACGGCACCTCGACGAACTCGAAATGGTCGATGTACGCATCGCGCGCGGCCTTGTAGGCGCCGGCGCGATCGCCTGCCTTGACCTTCGCGAGCGCAGCCGACACGCCATCGGCGGCGAGCGCCATCTCGTGACGGCCGCGCGCGAGCTGGTCGCCGCCTGCGGCCTGCGCTCCGGCCGGCACGAGCGCAGCGACCACGAGGAGCGCCACAAGGATCCGGGCCGGCATGCTCACCGCAGCGCGGCCTCGGCCTTGTCGAGGTCGGCGGCGATCGCGCCGACCTCGCGCGCGATCGTGCCGGCAGGGCGATGGGCCTTCATGTGCGCGCGCAGCTCGCTGCTGATGGATTCCTCGAGGCGCTCCTTCAGCGCCGGGTCCTTCTGGGCGAGCGGGCGCTCGACGTCCTCGAAGTGCGAGACGTAGGCCTCGGCCACCTGGTCGGCGGCAGCGGCTGCGTCGCCGGCCCTGTATGTCGCCAGCGCGGCCCTCAGCGCCGAACGCGTCTTGCCGACCTCGCTGCGCGCCGTCGACGCGGTCTCGCCGGTCGACGCCTGCGAGCCGGAGGAGTCGCTGCCGCAGGCGGTAAGGCCGAGCGCGGCGGCTGCGGTGACGGACGTGACGATCAGGCGCATCGAGTAGTTAGGCCTCCCTAAGTCGCTCGGGGACTTGAGGATAAGCAATCCCAACCTCGGGCGTCGGAATACCGGCCTGGGGTGACGGCCGCGCTCCGGGGATGGCGCGCCGCGCGGTGCGTTTTGGGCGCGCCGCGGTCCCCGCCGGGGGTCAAGTCTTTCATTGCCACATTTGCGTGCTGTGCGCGCGGAGTGGGGGGGTGGGTGGCGCGCCGCGCGGTTTGCGTTTGGGCGGGATTGGCGCGGGTTGCTTGCATTGAGGGAGTAGGGAGCCGGCGGTGTGGTGTTCTGGGCCGGATCTTCGTCGCATATCGACGAACATCCGGCCCAGATCGCGCTTGGCGAGCGCATAGGTGACGAACATCCCGATGGGCGGAACCTTCGTTACTCAAGCTGCCCGGCAGTCGCGTTCGAGCCACTCCCTTTCCCTCGATGCCAGCAGCCAACGCCGGACCCGACACCCGCAAACCGCGCTGCGCGCCACCGACGCCCTGACCCCAAGCGGCAAAATGCGGCAATGAAAGACGTGACCCCGGGCTGAGGCGACCCTGC
>JAWVFZ010000072.1:0-9196 GCA_033855555.1 Solirubrobacteraceae bacterium | reverse complement strand
GGTGCTGCCAGTCCATGTTGACCTGGACGTTGTCGATCCCCTGGGCGCGCAGCTTGTGGATCACGTGCAGCGTCATCCCGATGTTGCCCATGTGGATCTTCATCGCGGGCTCGGAGTTCTTGTGCTCGAGGAAGACCTTGCCGCCGTGCTTGGCCATCACCTCCGCGGCCTGGCCGACGCCGTCGATCAGCCGCGCCCAGGCGTCGGCGTAGAGCGACTGGAACGGGTAGTTGTAGCCCTCGATCCCCGGCCAGATGATGAAGTGCGCGCCCAGCGAGGCGGCGAACTCGGCTCCTTCGCGGGTGAGCCTCAGCGCCTCCTCGCGCACCTTCGCGTCGGGCGACGTGAGGCCGCCCTTGCCGAAGCGCGGGTCGACGTGCAGGCCGGAGCAGATGGTGTAGATGTCGTGGCCGTCAAGCGCGTCGCGGACCGTGTCCAAGGAGTCCGGGTTCAGCTCGCCGGGGTAGTGGAACTCGTAGCCGTCGACCAGGTCCCCCAGCCCCTCCACCGCGCGGCGGACCTTGGCCGGCATCGACTCGGTGGCGTGCTCGGGCTGATAGCCGCTCGGGACGAACCGGGTGACCATCGGGCCCAGCGCCCAGATGCCGAGACTGGTCTTCAAACTCATGGTGCTCCTTGTCGTAGGGTCGATGCATGGACATCGGCATCGGAATGCTCGGCCAGGGATTCATGGGGCGCGCGCACGCGCGGGCCCTGCGCCAGGTCGCCACGTTCGAGGGGATCGCGCTCCGGCCCCGGCTCGTCGCAGTCGCCGGGCGCGACGAGCGGCGGCTGCGGGCCTTCGCCGAGCGCTTCGGGCCCGCGCGCGTCACGACCGACTGGCGCGAGCTGATCGGCGACGACGTCGGCATCCTCGCCAACCTCGGCCCCAACGCCCTCCACGCCGGACCGACGGTTGAGGCGGCGCGCGCGGGCAAGCACGTGCTCTGCGAGAAGCCGCTTGGCCGCGACGCGCAGGAAGCGCTCGCCATCGAGCGGGACGTCGCGGCCGCCGGGGTGACGGCGCTGTGCGCGTTCAACTACCGCTTCGTCCCCGCCGTGCGGCTCGCGCGGCAGATCCTGGAGGCCGGCGACCTCGGGGAGATCTTCCACGCGCGCTTCGCGTACCTGCAGTCCTGGGGCGCCGGCGCCGACGAGTCCGTCTGGCGCTTCGATGCCGCCGAGGCCGGATCGGGGGCGCTCGGCGACCTGGCCAGCCACGTCGTGGATCTCGCCCGCTTCCTCGTCGGCGAGATCGATGTCGTCACCGGCCTGGAGCAGCGCTTCGACGAGCGGCGCGCCGTGGACGATGCCGTCGCCGCCACGCTGCGGTTCGCCGGCGGGGCCGTCGGCACGCTGGAGGCCACGCGCTTCGCCACCGCCAACGCCAACCGCCTGACCTTCGAGGTCAACGGCGCCCGCGGCGCGCTGCGGTTCGACCTCGAGCGGCTCAACGAGCTGGAGGTCGGCGACAGCCATGGCTTCCGGCGGATCTTCGTGACCGAGCCCGAGCACCCCTTCGCCGCCTACTGGTGGCCTCACGGCCACGGACTGGGCTGGGACCACACCTTCGCCCACGAATGGGCGCACCTGCTCGGGGCGATCGCCGGCGAGCACGGCGTCGGGCCCTACGGGGCCACCTTCGCCGACGGGACGGCCGCGGCGGTCGTGTGTGACGCGATCGTCGAGTCCGCCAGGACCGGCCGGGCGGTTCACGTGGCCTCCGCGGAGCGGTAGAGGGCCTCGATCACAGCGGCCTGGGCGACGGCGTCGCGCCCGTCGAGCAGCGGCTCGGCCTCGCCGCGGATGGCGGCGGAGAAGTTCTCGATCTGCACTGCGTAGGGATCGGCGAACGGGACCTCGATGAGCTGCCCGTCGTGGAGGATCCCGGGGGACCTCGCGTGGAACGGATCCTCCAAGACGAGCTCGCCGTCGGAGCCCACGATCGTCAGCCGGTGGCCGAGCGGGGCATCCAGCGCGCAGTCGATGACGCTCAGCACGTCGTCTGGGAAGCGCATCGTCGCGGCAAGCCGCACATCGACCCCGTCGGTGGGTGTGCTCGATACCTGCTCGGCGCGCACGTGAACCGGCTCGCCGGCGACCAGGCGCGCCGCCGACACGCAGTAGCAGCCGACGTCCATCAGGGCGCCGCCCTCCAGCTCGTGCGAAAGGCGCACGTCGCCCTCGCCCTCCAGGCGGAAGCCGAAGGTCGCGCGGACCACGCGCACGCGCCCCACCGCTCCCTCGTCGAGCAGCTCGCTCAGCCGCTTCGTCTGGGGGGTGTGGCGCCACATGAACGCCTCCATGAGCAGCTTGTTCGCTTGGCGGGCCGCTGCGAAGGCGCGCCGCGCCTCGGCTTCCGAGCGCGCCAGCGGCTTCTCGCAGAGGACGTGCTTGCCCGCTTCCAGCGAACGCACCGCCCACGGGACGTGCAGGGCGTTCGGGAGCGGGATGTAGACGGCGTCGATCTCCGGATCGGCCAGCAGCTCGTCGTAGGAGCCGTAGACCGTCGGGATGGAGTGCGCGTCGGCCTGGGCCTGCGCGCGGTCGCGGTCGCGTGCGGCGATCGCGACGACCGAGGCGCCCTCGGCGAGCGCCGCACCCTCCAGCACCTGCTGGTTGATGCGGGCCGCGCCGAGGACGCCCCAGTTCGTCATGCGCGTCCGGCAGCCGCGGTCCGGCGGCGTGACAGCGAGTCGAGTGTCGACGCCGCGAGCAGCACGACGCCGGTGACCACGTACTGCGTGCCGACGGCGACGTTCAGCAGGCCGAGGCCGTTGGCGACCATGCCGATGACGATGCCGCCGAGGACGGCGCTTCCGATCGTGCCCCGACCCCCGAACAGGCTCGTGCCGCCGATGACCGCGGCCGCGATCGAGTAGAGCAGGATCGAGCCGCCGCCGGTCGACGTGTCGACCGAGCTCAGCCGCGACGCCAGGATGATGCCGCCCAGCGCGGCCATGAACCCGGAGATCCCGAACACCGCGATCCGAATCCCATCGACGTTGATGCCGGCGCGCCGCGCCGCCTCGGCGCTGCCGCCGACGGCGTAGACGTGGCGCCCGAAGCGCGTTCGGTTCAGGATGAACGACCAGAACACGAACAGCACGAGCATCAGCAGCCCGACGTACGGGATGCCGCGGTCGGTATCGGCCCACAGCACGACGAACAGCCCGGCACCTGCGAGCGCGAGGATCCGCAGGCCGATCAGCGTCCAGGGCACGTTCGGCAACCCCGCCTTGGCGCGCCTGCGCACGACGAGCAGCTGCTGGAGGACGTAGGCCGCGATCGAGACGATCAGCACCCCGAGCGCCAGCGTGCTGCTCATGTAGTCGTTGGCCAGGCCATTGATGACCTTGTCCTGGATGACGATCGTGCCCTGGTTACCGATCACCTGGAGCACGACGCCGTTCCAGGCGAGCAGGCCGGCGAGCGTGACGACGAAGCTCGGAACGCCGATCTTCGCGAACCAGAAGCCCTGCAGGAGGCCGATCGCCAGGCCGGCCCCGAGCGCCGCGACGAGCGCGGGCCCGGTGGACCACTGATTGGCGTCCGGGACGAGCAGTGTCGCTGCGACCACGCCGCCGATGCCGCTGACGAAGCCGACGGACAGGTCGATCTCGCCAAGCAGCAGCACGAACACGACGCCCATGCCGATGACGATCACCGGCGACGCCTGGGCGATCAGGTTGACGAAGTTGCCCGCGGTCAGGAAGTGCGAGTTGCGCGACTGGAAGTAGATCGCGATGACGATGATCCCGACGATGATCGGCACCGCACCGAGCTCGCCATTGCGCACGCCGACCCACCAGCCGCGGGCGGCGTCGCTCAGTGACTGCTTCTCGACGGGAAGGTTCTCTGGGGTCGTTCCGGCCACGGCGCTCACTGGATGACCTCCTCATGCATGCCTGGGACGTGATGCAGCTCGCCGGCCGTGATCGCCTCGACGACCTCGCGCTGATTGGTCTCCGACGTCTTGAACTCGGCGACGTTCTGACCGAGGCGCAGCACGGTGATGCTGTTGGCGACCTCGAAGACGTCGCTCATGTTGTGCGAGATGAGGATGACCGCGAGGCCCTGCTCGCCCAGGCGCTTGACGAGGTCGAGCACCTGCCGGGTCTGCGCGACGCCGAGGGCTGCGGTCGGCTCGTCGAGGATGACGAGCTTGGAGTTCCACAGCACCGCCTTGGCGACCGCCACCGACTGGCGCTGACCGCCGGACAGGCCGGCCACGATCTGGCGAGTCGACTGGATCGTGGTGACAGACAGGTCCTTCAGCACACCCGCCGCCGCCTTCTCCATGCCCGCCTCGTCGAGACGGAAGAACGAGGACACCGTCTCGCGCCCGAGGTACATGTTCTGGACGACGTCGAGGTTGTCGCACAACGCGAGGTCCTGGTAGACGACCTCGATCCCCAGCCGCGCGGAGTCCTTCGGCCCGTGGATGCTGACGGGCTGGCCGTCCCACAGGATCTGTCCCTCGTCGGCCGGGTGGATCCCGGCGACGGTCTTGATGAGTGTCGACTTCCCAGCGCCGTTGTCCCCGACGAGGGCCATGATCTCGCCGGTAGATACGTGGAAGTCGACTCCGTTCAGGGCAGTCACCGCGCCGAAGCGCTTGAAGACGCCTTTCAGCTCGAGTAGGGCTTGTCCGCTCACCACAGTCCTCTCTCTCCAAAGCATGGGAGGGGGCGCGAACGCCCCCTCCCAGATGCATCGTTCGCTAGATGCCAGCCGATGTGCAGAGGGACGCGTACTTCCCGACGCAGATGTCGCTGCGCTTCAGGAAGTTGTCCTTGATCACCGTGTCCTTGATGTTGGCCTTCGTGACCGACACCGGGGTCAGCAGGACCGACGGGGTCTTGGAACCCTTGTTGTCCGTGCTGCCGTTGGTGGTCGGCGACTGGCCCTTCGCCAGCGCGATGGCCAGCTTGCTCGCCGCGTCTGCCTCGGCCTTGACGGCCTTGTAGACCGTCATGCACTGCTCGCCGGCCAGGATGTGCTGGATGCCCTGGGCGGTCGCGTCCTGGCCGGTGACCGGGAGCTTGCCCAGCTTGCGTGCGTTCAGCGCGGAGATGACCGAGTTGGCCAGTCCGTCATTCGCAGCGAGGACGCCGTTGATCTTGTTGTTCGTCTGCTGGAGCATCTGCTCGAAGATCGTCAGCGCCTTCTGGTTGTCCCAGTCCGGGACGGACTGATTCGGGCCCTTCTTCAACTTACCCGAGGAGTAGAGGGGATCGAGCACGCTGTTGTAGCCGTTGGCGAACAGCGTGGCGTTGTTGTCCGTCGGCGAGCCGTTGAGCTCGGCGACCGTCGGGGTCGGCTTGCCCTGGAGGCACTTGACGAGCCCCTCGCCCTGCAGCTTGCCGACCGATTCGTTGTCGAACGACACGTAGTAATCCGCGCCGCCACCGAGCGTCAGGCGGTCATAGTCGATGACCTTGACGCCCTGGTTGTGGGCCTTCTTGATGATGGCCGCACCCGAGCCGGGGTCAAGATCCACGAGCAGGATCACCTTGGCCCCGTTGGTGATCGCCTGGTCGGCCTGGCTGGCCTGCGTGGCGGGATCGCCCTGGGCGTTCACGATCGTGTTCGGGACACCCGCCGCGGCGAACGCCTGGCCGAGGTACTTGCGGTCCTGCGTCTCCCAGCGGACCGACGACTTCGTGTCGGGCAGGAGCACGGCGACCTTGCCGGCCTTGCTGCTGCCGCTGCTGGTACTGGTGCTGCCGCTGCTGGTGCTGCTGGTGCTGCTGTTGTTGCTACTGCCGCAGCCTGCTGCGGCAAAGGCGAGGGCGGCACAAACCGCCGCAGTCCCGGCCACGAAGCCGGGGGAGCGCCTGATCATCGGGGAACCTCCTCCTCCGGGAGCGCTTCTCGCACCCGGTTTGATTTCCGCCCGGTGGGCGGTCTGTTCGTCCATCCGTCTCATAGGCCGACCACTTGGCCCGTGCCACTGGAACTGGCCACGAGGCGGTCGGATTCAGCGATCACGAGCGCGAGCGCACCGAGAGTCTCGGTGCGGGCGCCCAGCTCGCCTGGGACGATCTTTACGTCGCGTGCAGCGCTCGGGATGGCGTAGCGCTCGATCGCGTTGCGCAGCGGCTCGAGGAGCAGGTCGCCGGCGGGCGAGAGGCTGCCCCCGACGATCACGCGCTGCGGGTTGAAGAGGTTGCAGAGGCTCGCGGCAGCACGCCCGATGGCGGCGCCGGCGTCGGCGATCATCCGCGCGCAGCCGATGTCGCCGCCCTTGGCGAGCTCGAGGACGCGCGCGAGGTCGAGATCCGGCCCGTGGCTGCGGCTCAACGCGTCGACGATCCCCTGCTCGCCGGCGAGCGTCTCGAGGCAGCCGCGGTTGCCACAGCGGCAGACGAGGCCGTCCTCGTCGAGGATCACGTGGCCGATCTCCCCGGCCGTGCCGTTGCCGCCCCGGAAGATGTGCCCGTCCATGTAGAGGCCGGCGCCGATGCCCGAGGAGATCTTCAGATAGGCGGCCTCGGTGCAGCCGCGGCCGGCGCCGAACGTGACCTCCGCCAGCACGCCGAGATTCGCGTCGTTGTCTGCGTAGACCGGGACGCCGAGGCGCTCGGTCATTGCCGCGGCGACCGGGACGCCGACCCATGCCGGGAGGATGGTGGTGCTGCCGAGCAGCCCGGTGTCGCGGCTGATCGGCCCCGGGAGGCCCATGCCGACGCCGACGACCTCGCCGATCGAGGCTCGGGCCCCGTCGAGCGTGTCGTGGATCGCCGCGGTAGCGGTCTGCATCGCGGCGTCGGCGGGCTCGTCGATGTCGACGTCGTGAACGGCCTCGGCGAGGACGGTGTGCGCGAGGTCGAAGACGGCGACGCGCAGGCGCCGGTGGCCGAAGTCGGCGGCGACGACGACGCCCGCGCCGCGGCTGAGCGCGAGCAGGACCCCCGGGCGCCCGCCGGAGGCAGAGGCGTGGCGCTCTTCGACGAGACCGATGGCCTGCATCTCGGAGACCAGGCTCGAGACCGTGCTGCGCGAGAGACCCGTGAGGCGCGCGAGCTCAGCCCTGCTCGCAAGACCCCGCTCAGACAACGAGCTGATCAGCGAGCGGCGATTGCGCTCGCGGAGTGAGGCCAGTGACCCAGCGGCCGTTCCCTCCATCGCCGACGAGCCTCTCGCACCCCAGTGGGGTTTGTCAAGAGTCCGCTTGAAGAAGCTTAGGTTAAGCGAAAGTTTGTACGTAGCGCGCACGATCGTCCGTTGTTAACGGACGGAGGGCGCCCATCGTCGGGCGCCCTCCGGTCCAGCGTGCTGTCGGCGGTCCGCCCGCTACTTGACCTCGACGGACCCGCCGGCCTCCTCGAGCTCCTGCTTGAGCTTGTCGGCCTCGTCCTTCTCGACGCCCTCCTTGATGGGCTTGGGCGCCTCGTCGACCAGCGCCTTGGCCTCCTTGAGACCGAGGCCGGTCGCCGCGCGGACGACCTTGATGACCTGGATCTTCTTGTCGCCGGCCGCGGTGAGGATGACGTCGAACGCCGACTGCTCCTCCTCGGCAGCGGCCTCGCCGCCACCGCCGGCGCCGGCCGGAGCCGCAGCCGCGACGGCCGTCGCCGACACGCCGAACTCCTCCTCGAGTGCCTTGATGCGCTCGCTGAGCTCGAGCACGGAGATGCCCTTGAGCTCCTCGATCCAATCCTGGGTGCTAGATGCCATGTCTGATGTTCTCCTTACGCCTCGGGGGCGGTTTCGTCGTCTGCGCCCTCGGCGGGCTCTTCAGTGTGGGTTGCGGGCTCGGGCGCCTCGGCGTCCTGGTCACCCTCCGTCTCTGTGGCGGGTGCGGCCTCCTCGGCCGGAGCCTCCTCGGCCGGAGCCTCCTCGGCCGGAGGCTCCTCGGCGGCGGGCGCCGGAGCGTCCCCGCTTGGAATCTCGCCGGACTCCTTCTTCTCCTGGACCTGGCCCAGGGCGATCGCGAGACCGCCGACGAGCGCGCCAAGGCCGCGGACCAGGCCGGTGATCGGCGAGGCCACGATGCCGACGAGCTGCCCGTAGAGCACATCGCGCGAGGGCAGCCGGGAGAGCGACTTGATGTCGTCCGCCGACAGCGCCGCGCCGTTCATGAAGCCGCCCTTGAACTCGAGCGTGTCCGTGATCCTGGCGTGGTCGCTGAGCGCCTTGGCGGCCAATGCGGCGTCGCCGCGCACGAAGGTCAGGGCCGTCGGGCCCTGCAGCAGCTCCTTGAGCTCCCCAACCTCGGCCTTGTCGGCCGCGCGTTCGGTGAGGGTGTTCTTGACCACCCGGAACGACGCGTCGGCCTCGCGCAGCTTCGTGCGCAGGTCGGCGGCGGCCGGGACGGAGATCCCGCGGTAGTCGACGGCGTAGATCGCCTCGGCTCCCTGGATCTCGGCGGCGATCTCATCGATCACCGCGGCTTTCTGTTCGCGGTTCAAGCGGCCTCCTAGCCCGGTCTTACCAATCGCCGGGGGTCTCGGGTGGCCTCGGGGGTTGGGCTACGCCGCGGCGGGCGCTGCCTCCCCGAGGATGTCGCGGGTGCGGGATGGATCGACCTTGATGCCGGGGCCCATGGTCGAGGTGATCGTGATCGTGCGCAGGTAGCGGCCCTTGGCGACCGCCGGCTTGGCGCGGATCATCTCCTCGATGACCGCTGCGTAGTTCTCCAGCAGCAGCCGCTCGTCGAAGCTTGTCTTGCCGATGTTCAGGTGCACGATCGCGGTGCGGTCGGTGCGGTACTCGACCTTGCCCGACTTGGACTCCTCGACGGCCTTCTTGACGTCCATCGTGACCGTGCCCACCTTCGGGTTGGGCATCTTGCCCTGCGGCCCGAGGACGCGGCCGAGGCGGCCGACCACCGGCATCATGTCCGGCGTCGCGATCGCGACGTCGAAGTCGGTGAAGCCCTCTTCGATCCTCTTGGCGAGGTCGGCGGAGCCGACGACGTCGGCGCCGGCCTCCTCGGCCTCGCGCGCCTTGTCGCCCTTCGCGAAGACGGCGATCCTCACGTCCTTGCCCAGGCCGTTGGGCAGCGCGATCGTCCCGCGCAGCTGCTCGTCGGCGTGGCGGACGTTCAGGCCGGTGCGGATGTGGAGCTCGACGGACTCGTCGAAGTTCGTGAACTTGACCAGCTTGACCTTGCGGACGGCCTCGAACGGGTCGTACTCCATCTCGCGGTCGAAGAGCGACTTGGCGTTCCGGTAATTCTTTCCGTGCG
>JAWVFZ010000071.1:0-2614 GCA_033855555.1 Solirubrobacteraceae bacterium | reverse complement strand
GAGCCGGTGCGAGCGTCGCACCGCCGCGGGGACGAGCAGGCGCATGCCGAGGCCGCGGACGCCGAAGTGCGCCTCGGGCACGAGCTTGTAATGGAGGTCGTGGATCGTCGTGACGCGCTTGAAATGCCCGCGCAGCGGCGCGGTCGAGCCGAGCGAATGGACGATGTCGACGCCGGCCCGCGCGGCCAGGCGCGGCAGGTGCTGCTGCTCGCCGCGCACCCATTCGATGCGATTGGCGGCGCGGACGGGCACGACCACCTCCTGGGCCAGGCCCCCGTAGGTCCCGGCGGCCTCGCGATTGACGAACAGCGTGATCCGCAGCCCGTCAATGGCAGCCAGGTGAGGGATCACCGCGCGCGCGGCGACCTCCATGCCGCCCGACTCGCCCGGCACGGCGAAAACCAGATTCAGGCCGACGTGGAGGGCGGGCGAAACCATCGAGAGCCGCGAAGCGTAGTGTCGAGCGCGGGCTAGAGTGCCGCGGAATGTCGCTCTCGATCGACGTCGTGCTCGTCGTCTACAACCAGTACGACCTCACGGACAGCTGCCTGCGACACCTCGCTGCGCAGACCCGTGAGCACCGTGTGATCGTCGTCGAGCATGGCTCGACCGATGACTCGCGCGCCTCGCTCAAACGCGACTGGGCGCAGCACACGCTCATCGAGATCGACGTGAACGGACCGCTGTCGGCGGCGACGAACCGCGGCGTTACGGCGGGGACCGGCGACGTCATCGTCTGGATCAACAACGACGTCGACGCGCGCCCCGACTTCCTCGAGAAGCTCGTGGCGCCGCTGGAGGCCGACCCGGCGGCCGGATCCGTCGCGTCGCTAATGCTCCAGCCCGGCGGCGACGTGATCGACAGCATGGGCCTCACCGCCGACGTGACGCTGGCGGGCTTCCCGCGCCTGCAGTGGCAGCCGGCGGCGAACGCCACCGCCGCCGAGCCGGTCCTCGTCGGGCCGTCGGGGACGGCTGCGGCATACCGCCGCTCGGCCTGGGACGCAGTCGGGGCGCTCGACGAGAACATCACCGCCTACAGCGAGGATCTCGACCTCGCGCTGCGCTTGCGCGGTGCCGGCTGGGCCGCGGCCGCCGCGCCCGACGCGATCGGCACGCACCTGGGCTCGACCACGTACGGGCACCGCTCCTCACGCCAGCGCACCCACGGCGGCTTCTCTCGCGGCTACCTCCTGCGCCGCTACGGCGTCCTGCGCGGCCGGGTGGGGGTCCGCGCGCTGGTCACCGAGGCGCTGGTGTGCGGCGGCGACCTAGTGATCTCGAAGGACCTCGAAGCGACGAAGGGACGCCTGCGCGGCTGGCACGCCGCGCGCGGTTTGCCACGCCACGAGGCGCCGCCCCTCGCCGCCCTCGACCGCGCCATGTCCTTCCGCGACTCGATCGCGCTGCGCCGCGCCGTCTACGCGCTCCCCCGGTGACGCGCCCGCGGCTCCTCTTCATCTCGCTGGATCCGGTCGGCGAGCAGATGAGCGGCCTCGGCATCCGCTACACCGAGCTGGCCCGCGCCCTGGCGGGAGTCGCCGACGTCACGCTCGCCGCGCCGGGCGCCACGTCGGCCGACGTTCCCACCGTCGCCTTCCGCCCCCACAGCCCGTCCGCGCTGCGGCCCGCCATCGCCGCCGCCGACGCGATCGTGACCCACCCGCAGTGGCCCGTGATCACCCGCTGGATGCGCCGGTCGCCGGCCCGACTGGTCTACGACCTTTACGACCCCGAGACGCTCGAGACGCTCGAGCTGTTCGCAGAAGCCCGCCCCGCGCGCCGACGGCTGATGGTCGACCTCACGATCGACCGTCTCCACGCTGCGCTGGCGGCCGGACACCATTTCGTCTGCGCCAGCGAGAAGCAGCGCGACCTGTGGCTCGGCGCGATCCTGGCCCAGCGCCGGATCGACCCCGGCGCTTACGACGCGGACCCCACGCTGCGGTCGCTGATCGATCTCGTGCCCTTCGGCGTGCCCGCCGACCCACCGGTGCGCAATGGCGCGCTGCCTTCGATCACCGATCGCTTCCCGCAGATCGCCGCCGGCGACGAGGTCGTCCTGTGGAACGGCGGGCTGTGGAAGTGGCTGGACGCCCCCACCGCGGTCCGCGCGATCGGCCTGCTCGCCGAGCGCCGCCCCGCCGTCAGGCTCGTCTTCATGGGCGGCTCCGACCAGCCCGCCGCGCGCGAGGCGACCGCCCAGGCCCGCGCGCTCGCCCAGGACCTCGGCCTGTTGGACTCCGTCGTCTTCTTCAACGACGGCTGGGTGCCGTATGCGCAGCGGGCGAACTGGCTCCTGGACGCGAGCTGTGCACTGTCGACGCACGGTGACCATCTGGAAACCCGCTTCGCGTTCCGTACCCGACTGCTCGACTGCCTCTGGGCGGGTCTGCCGGTGGTCTGCACCAGCGGGGACGACCTGTCTGACCGCGTGGAGCGCGACGGCCTCGGTGCGGCCGTCCCCGCCGGCTCGCCAGAGGCAGCGGCCGCCGCGCTGGAACGCGTCCTCGAGCGCGGGCGCGAGGCCTACGCCGCGCAGCTGGCCGCCGCCGCCCGCGACTACACGTGGGAGCGGGTCGCCGAGCCGATCGCGCGGTGGATCACGTCGCCG
>JAWVFZ010000070.1:0-13264 GCA_033855555.1 Solirubrobacteraceae bacterium | reverse complement strand
ACCGGGACGATCGGGGTCACCACGTCGGCCCCGCCGGGCAATGCCTGCGGCTGCACGACGCGAAAGCCGCCGGCCTCCAGGCCGTCGCGCAGGTAGCGGGCGTTGTCGAGCACGGCGGCCAGCAGTTGCGGCCCGCGGTCCGAGCGCAGGACGCGCAATGCCGCCAGCGCGGCGCCCAGGGCCGCCGGGACCGCGCTGGCGGTGAAGAGAAACGCCCGCGACTGGACGCGCAGGTAGTCGACGACGTCGGCGGGACCGGCGATGAAGCCGCCGCACGACGCCAGCGACTTGGAGAACGTGCCCATTCTCAGGTCGACGCGGTCCTCGACGCCGAGCAGCTCGGCCGTGCCGGCGCCGCGCGCTCCCAGCACGCCGGCGCCATGCGCTTCGTCGACCATGAGCCGCGCCCCATGCTGTTCGCAGAGGTCGCAGATCTCCTGGAGCGGTGCGATGTCGCCCTCCATCGAGAACACGCCGTCCACGACGACGAGGATGCCGCCGCCGTCGCCCTCGGCGCGCTTGAGCTGTTTCTCGAGCAGGTCGATGCGGCCATGGCGGAAGGCCCGCAGCTTGGCGCGCGAGAGCAGGCACCCGTCGAGGATCGAGGCATGGTCGCCCGAGTCGGCGATCACGGTGTCGCCGGGGCCCAGGATCGTGCCGAGCGTCCCGATGTTCGCCTGGTGTCCGGTCGTGAAGACGAGCGCGTCGTCGGTGCCCATCCAGTCTGCGATCTCGCGCTCGAGGTCGAGGTGGAGGGGGGTCGTGCCGTTGAGCAGGCGCGAGCCCGTCAGGCCGGTGCCATAGCGCGTCAGCGCGTCCATCGCGCCCTGCTGGACGTGTTCGTCGCCGGTCAGCCCCAGGTAGTTGTTGGAGCCGAGCATGATCCGCTCGGCGCCTTCCATCTCGACGACCGGCAGCGCCGGCGACTCGATCAGTCGGAAGTAGGGGAGGAGATCCTGCTCGCGCGCGGCGCGGAGGATCTCTGAGCGGTCGTGCTCCCTGGTTTTCGCGAAGACGTCGATGCGGGTGGGCATATAAGGTGCGCCGCCGTGTCGGTCGAGATCCGTCCGGTCGTGAGCAAGGGGGACCGCAAACGGTTCCTTGAACTGCCATATCGACTCTACGCGACCGAGAAGCGGTGGGTCCCGCCGCTGCGCATCGAGCGCAAGGAGCATCTGGACCCGGCGAAGAACCCGTTCTTCGAGCACGCGGACGTTCAGCTCTTCCTGGCCGAGCGCGACGGCCGCGTCGTGGGGCGCATCTCGGCCCACGTCGACCGCAATCTCAACGAGTTCCAGGACAACCGCTGGGGGCTGTTCGGGTTCTTCGAGTGCGAGGACGACGCCGAGGCCGCGCGAGCGCTCGTGGACACCGCCGATGCGTGGCTGCGCGAGCGCGGCCGCGACCGCATGGTCGGGCCCATGGACTTCACGACCAACGACGAGTGTGGCCTCCTGATCGAGGGCCACGAACGCCCGCCGATCATCCTCTGCCCCTGGCAGCACGCCTACTACCAGCCGCTGCTGGAGGGGGCCTGCGGCCTTGACAAGGCCATGGACCTGCTGATGTGGGAGCTGCACATCGAGGGCAAGGAGAACGTCAATCAGGCGATCTGGGACATGGCCGACGCCGTCGAGCCCAAGCACGGGATCGTCGTGCGGCCCATGAACAAGAAGGACCTGCAGAACGAGGTCTCACGGTTCCTCGAGGTCTACAACGCCTCGTGGGAGCGCAACTGGGGGTTCGTGCCGCTCAACGAGGCCGAGGCGCGCCACTACGCCAAGCAGCTCAAGCCCGTGCTCGATCCCAACTGGGCCTACATCGCCGAGCGCAAGGACGACGGCGAGGTCGTCGGCGCCGCGCTCACGCTGCCGGACTTCAACCAGGTGCTGGGCCACGTCAAGGGCGGACGCCTGCTGCCGTTCGGGTGGCTCGCGGCCCTGCGCAACCGCAAGAACATCGATCGCGTCCGCGTCTTCGCCCTCGGCGTCAAGCCCGAGTACCAGCACACCGGCGTCGCCGCCCGGATGTACCAGATGCACTTCGAGGCGGCTGAGCGCACGCCCCAGACCTGGGGCGAGATGGGCTGGATCCTCGAGACCAACAAAGCAATGAACCGGGCCATGGAGGGGATGGGCGGCAAGGTGGTGCGCAAGTACCGCCTGTACGAGCGCGAGCTGTCCGCTGGTAGCGGGTAGCCTTGGCGCCCATGACCGATCCGCACGCCGAGACCGCCGAGGAAGCCGTCGAGGTCGTGGACGCCGAGGTGGTGGTCCTCGCGGAGCCGCGCTCGGGCGCGCTCGTCCAGCAGACCGCGACGCAAGCGGCGCTCGTCGCCGCGGGCGGGTTCGCCGTCGGTGCGGTCACGGTGGCCGCCGTCAAGCGCCATCGCTCCACGAAGGCGGCAAAGCGCTCTCGCAAGGCGCTGGGCCAGATCGTCGGCTCGCGACGATTCCTGGTGGACGTGCACCTGCTGCGCGACTGAGCTGAGGCGAAGCCGCTAGCGGGGCGCGCGCTTCGTCGCCGTCCCGAAGACGCGGTCCCAGTACGGCGCGCTGACGCCGTAGCCGGTCGTGTCGTCCTCGAAGTGGTGGCGCATGTGCAGCTCGCGCAGCTTGCGGCCGATCGGGCCGCGAGGCTTGATGTGGTGCACGTAGTAGTGGGTCATGTCGTAGCCGAGGTAGCCAGTCAGGAACCCGGCGCTGACCGCGAAGCCGCCGCCGTAGCCGAAGACGATGCGCCAGATGACGACAAAGGCCGTCGCCAGCGGGATCGAAGCCGAGGGCGGCATGACGAGCCGCATCGGGTCGTTCGGATGGTCGTGGTGGACGCCGTGGATCATCCAGTGCAGGCGCGCCCCGATGCCCTTCTCGGGCTCGAAGTGGAAGACCACGCGGTGCAGCCAGTACTCGGTCAGGGTCCATAGGACGTAGCCCACCACGGCGTATCCGAAGAACCGCGCGATCGTCGTGTTCGTCGCGCCCTCGTAGGCGAAGATCGCGATGACGGGGACGAAGAGCAGCGGGACGACCGCCACGTGGACCCGCGTGAAGCGGTCCATCCACGGCCGGTCGAACATCGGCGGCGATGCCCGCAGGACGTCTGCGCGCCTCATGTTCTGATCGGCAGCCATCCCGGAAATCGTACAGAGGCCGAAGGCTGGGCTGTCAATGTCTGCGCGCGGGCGTAGGGTCCCGCGCCGTGGTCGAGGTCCGCACCGAGGTCGAGCCCGTCTGGGTGTTCAGGATGCCCGTGGGCGGCACCGCCGACGGCGTCTCGCGCCGGCGCGGAGGCGTGCGCGAGCGCCTGCTCCATCTCGACGGGCGCGCCGCGGTGATCCGCGTCGCGCAGGTCTCAGGTGACCGCGTCCTGTTCGGCGCCCAGGCTCCGGACGAGGCGACCGCGAGACTCGCGATCGAGCGGATGCGCTTCGCGCTCGGCGTGGATGACGACCTGCGCGCCTTCCACGACCGCTTCCGCGACGACCCGCTGATCGGCCCCAGCGTGCGGGCGCGGCCCTGGGTCCGCGTGACCCGGCGCCCCGAGCCCTTCGAGGCGCTCGCCTGGGCGATCACCGAGCAGCTGATCGAGTTCGTCCGTGCCGCCGCCATCCAGCGCAGGATCGTCCGCCGCTGGGGGCGGCGCTGCGCTCGCACGGGCCTGCGCGACGCGCCGGACGCGTACGAGCTGAGCCGCGTGGCGCCTGCGGAGCTGCAGTCGTGCGACCTCAGCGCCGGTCGCGCGCTGGCCCTGATCCGCTGCGCCCGGGAGGTCGCCTCAGGTCGCGTCGACCTGCGCGCGCCCGACCACGAGCGCGGCTGGGAGCGCCTGCGGCGGATTCCCGGGATCGGATCATGGACCCTGGAGACGCTCGCCCTGCACGGTCAGGGGCGCTACGACCAGTTGCCCGCGGGCGACTTGAACTACCTCAAGCTCGTGGCGCGGATCCGCACGGGCGGGGATCCCCACGCGCGTGCGACCGAGGACGAGGTCAGGGAGTTCTTCGCGCCCTACGGCGAATGGGCCGCGCTCGCGGCCGCCCACCTCAGCCGATCCCCTGCCCGGGCAGGTAGTCGTTCGTCAGGGCGCGGCCGACTGACGGCGGCCGCTTGAGCAGCCCGTTGTCGGTCATCCACTTCGCGTAGCGCCCCCAGGCGCGCAGGTCCTGCCAGCCGAACGGCTTGCCCGCGGCCGGGAAGAACGCGGGCAGTGTCGCCTTCACGGACGCGAGCTGGAGCCCGCGGTCGAGGTCCTTGGCCGCCGCGAGCAGCGGATCGATCCCGGCGGCGGGGTCCTTGCGAACCGCGCCGTAGCCGGCGGCCAGCGCCTGCATGAAGCGACGCACGTTCGCGGCGCCGTCGCGGGTGCGCAGGGTGTCCTCGCGCGCGACGACGATCAGCTCGTCATACGTCGGAACGCCCGCGCGGTCCACGGGGATGATGTCCGGGTGGCGGTGGCGGCGCTGGAGCTGGATGCCCTCGTAGTTCCAGAAGCCGCCGAGCGTCGCGTCGACCTTCTTGGACAGCATCGCGGGGACGAGGTTGAAGCCGACATTGACCTCCTTGATGCCGGTCACGCCTGCCGCCTTGGCGATCGTCTTGAGGTAGGCCGACTGGTAGGGGATGCCGGCGGTGCCCACGCGCTTGCCCTGGAGCTGGGCGGGGGAGGAGATGCCCTTGAGCGAGATGATCGACGTCAGCGGGCGCTGGACGATCGCGCCCACCGAGGCCAGCGCCAGCCCCTTGTCGCGCGCGAGGAACAGCTCCGGCTCGTAGGAGATGGCGAGGTCCACCCGTCCCGCCGCGAGCAGCCGCAGCGGCTCGGAGGGGTCGCCGGGCGTCTGCAGCTTCACATCGAGGCCGGCGCGCCGGAAGTCGCCGCGCGCCTGGGCCGCGTAGATGCCCGCGTGGTCGGCGTTCGGGAAGAAGTCGAGCATCAGGCTCAGCGGCTGGGTGCCGGCCGGGGTGGTCGTGTCCTTCTTCTCACCGCAGCCGGCGAGCACCGCGGCGGCCGCGGCAAGGAGGGCAAGGCGCTTCACGGGCGGTCCTTTCGGGTCCAGGGGACGAGCGCGCGCTCGGCGAGGCCGAGCGCTGAGAAGAGCGAGACGGCGAACAGCGCCAGCACGACGGTGGCCGCCCAGGCGCGGGCGGTTTCGAGCTGCGGGGTCGAGGTCAGCAGCAGGTGGCCCAGGCCCTTCTCGGACCCGGTGTACTCGGCGAAGACGGCGCCGATGACGGCCACGGCGACGGCGATCTTCGCGCCGCTGAGCGCTGCCGGCAGGGCCGCCGGCGCCTCGACCATGCGCAGCGTCTGCCAGCGCGAGGCGTCGAAGGTGCGCATCAGCTTCAGCAGCTCGGGGTCGACGGCGCGCAGCGCGTCGAGCGTCGTGACGACGACCGGGAAGAAGCAGACGATCACGACGATTGCCAGCTTGGCGGACACGCTGAACCCGAACCAGAACACCAGCAGCGGCGCGAGGATCACGAACGGGACCGCCTGCGAGGACACCAGCAGCGGATACGCCGCGCGGCGCAGCGTCGGCCAGAGGTGCAGCGCGAAGGCCAGGAGGCCGCCGATCACCAGCGCCAGCAGCACCCCGAGGCCGACCTCCTGGGCGGTCACCGACAGATTGGAGAGCAGCAGCGAGCGGTCGTCATAGAGCGACTGCGCGACCTCGTGGGGCGCGGGCAGGATGAAGGCGTCGACGCTGCTGACGCGGGTGTAGAGCTCCCAGGCGCCGACGAACAGGGCGAGCAGCACGAGCGGGGCGATCATCGCAGCGCCTCCAGCGCCCGCTCGCGCAGCGCCACGACCGCCGGGCTGGTGGCCTTGCGCGGCCGCGGCAGCTCCACGGGGAGCTCCGTGACGATCCGGCCGGGCCGAGGCGACATCACGCAGACGCGATCGGCGAGCACGCACGCCTCTTCGACATCGTGAGTCACGAGCAGCACGGTCCGCGGCTCCTCTGCCAGGGCGTCGCCGAGCCACGTCTGCATCTCGCCGCGCGTGATCGCATCGAGCGCGCCGAACGGCTCGTCGAGGCACAGCACCGGCTTGCCGCTGAGCAGCGTTCGCAGGAAGGCGACGCGCTGGCGCATGCCGCCGCTGAGCTCGTGCACGCGGGCGTCCTCGAAGCCCTCCAGGCCGAAATGCTCGAACAGCGGCTGCGCCTGCCCGCGCGCCGCCTGGCGGCGTTTTCCGGCGACGCGAAGCGCGAGCGCCGCGTTGTCGATCGCGCTCAGCCACGGCAGCAGGGAGTCGCGCTGGGGCATCAGCACGGCCGGCGCGCTGTCGCATTCGCCGCTGTCTGCGGACTGCAGCCCGCAGACGATCTCCAGCATCGTGGACTTGCCGCAGCCGCTGGGCCCGACGACGGCCACGACCTCTTGCGCCGCCACCGACAGCGACAGGTCCTGCAACGCGGTGACCGGCCCGAAGGCGCGGTGTATGCGGGTGAGCTGGACCCCGCCATCGACGTGCATCGCTCCCTCCGCGGGCATTACCCCACAGGTTCGAAGGGTCAGATCCGGGTCGCGGACCTATCTCAGCCGGCCGTCCCTGCCAGCACCCCTGTGATTCGGACGGCTCGGATGCTACGGCACCCGCTGCGCGAGCGACCCCTGGTCCGAGCGCGAGTCCGAGACCGCCGTGCGCAGCCTCGTGAGCGGGTCGATCCCCGCCAGCTGGACGCGCGGGCGGATCGCGTACTCGCCTTGGCGGACGAGCGTGTAGCCCATCGCCTCGAGCGCACTGAGCACCGCGGGATCGACGCGCGCGTCCTCGATCTCGAGCGTCGCCGAGCCTTGGTCGTCGAGCCGCTCGGCATCGACGGCGTGGGGGAGGTCCTGGCCGAAGTCGACGGTGTCGAGGATCGTCTCGAGCGCGCCCATGACGATCCGCGAGCCGCCGGCGCCGCCGGTTGCAAGCACCGGAACACCGGCCTGCGCGACGATCGTCGGGCTCATCGAGGAGCGCGGGCGCTTGCCCGGCGCCGGCTCGTTCGCCGTCCCAGCCGCGCTGAAGTCAGTCAGCTCGTTGTTGAGCAGGAAGCCGGTATGCGAGGCGACGACGGCGCTACCGAACTCCTGCTCGATCGTGCACGTCAGCGACACCGCGTTGCCCCGCCGGTCGATGACCTCCAGCTGGGTCGTCGAGCCGTTCGGGTTGGCATCGGCGCCGTTGCCGGCCGGGAAGGACCCGGGGGCGTAGGCGTGTGTCTGGCTCGGGTCGATCTCGGCGCGCCGCTGGGCGGCGTAGCCCTTGTCCGTGAGCTGCGGCGGGATCTTCACGAAGTCCGGGTCGGCGAGGTAGGCGTTGCGGTCGGCCCAGGCGATCCGCTGCGCCTCGGCGATGTCGTGGTCGGCCTGCGCCGAGGACATCCCAGCGCCCGCGAGGTCGAAGCCCTCGAGGATGTTCAGCATCTCGACGATCGCGGTCCCGCCCGAGGTCGGCGCCGGCATCGCATCGATCTCGCGCCCGCGGTAGGACCCGACCAGGGGCGTGCGCCACTTGGCGCGGTAGGCCCTGAGGTCGGCGCGGGTCATGAGGCCCTGTTCGCCCTCGAGCTTGGGCGCGCGCATGTCGGCGACGATCTGCTGGGCGATCTTGCCGTTGTAGAACGCCTTCGTCCCGCTCGTCATGATCCGCTTCAGCGAGCGCGCCATGTCGGGCTGGCGCAGCGTCTCGCCGGCGGCGTAGGGCGTGCCGTCGGCGTGCAGGTACTGGGCGGCGGTCGCCGGGAACAGCTTGATGCGCGACGCATTGGCAGCGATCGAGTCCGACAGCGACGGCAGCACCGTGAACCCCCGGCTCGCGAGCTCCTCGGCCGGCGCGATCGCCCGGCGCAGGCTCAGGGTCCCGTAACGCTTCAGCGCGGCGGCCATCCCTGCGACGACGCCGGGGACTCCGACCGTGGTGTGGCCGGTGAACGTCGCGTACAGGCCCGGGCCGGTGAACGTGTCGCTCTTGATCGCCGCCGGAGCGGTCTCGCGGAAGTCCAGCGTCGCGACCGCGCCGTCGTGGGGGCGGTAGACCATGAACCCGCCGCCGCCGATCCCGCAGGACTGCGGGCGCGCGACGCCGAGCGCAAAGACGGTGGACACCGCCGCGTCGACGGCGTTGCCGCCGTGCTCGAGCACGCTCCGGCCGACCTGGGCGGCGGCCGGCGACTCGGTCGCGACGACGCCCAACGGGCTGGTCACGCCGGGATGGAACTTCGAGCCCTCCTTCGCCGTCGAGGTGGTCGGGACCAGCGCGAGGAGGCCGCACAGCAGCGCGGCGAGGAGAGCGGACCGCATGTGCGATCGATACCCCGGGCGCGCTCCGGCTAGGCCTCTGATGGTTCGACGCCCGACGCCCGACGCCCGACACCCGATGGCAGCGCGTACGCGCCACCTCTTTGGGATCGCCCGTTTGCGCAAAGGAGCGTCGGCAACACCTTTGTGAACCCACCCCAAGGACGAAGGAGAAGGCTATGGAAGGTCACACCCTCAACGACGTGGAGACGTGGCGCGGATGCACGGTCATCGGGCCCGATGGCGAAAAGATCGGAAAGCTCGACGAGGTCTACCTCGACCGCAGCACCGGGCAGCCCGAGTGGGCTGCGATAAGCACGGGTCTACTCGGCATGAAGGTGAGCTTCGCCCCGATCGAGGGCGCGGTGCCCGCCGATGGTGAGCTTCGCCTCAGCTACGACAAGGCGACCGTCAAGGATGCGCCGAACGTCGAGGCCGATGGCCGGCTGTCGCCGGCGGAGGAGCAGCGGCTCTACGCGCACTATGGCCGCGAGTGGGGCGACTGGGACGAGAACACCCCGGACCGCACCGAGGAGCTGCTGGGCCGCGAGGAGCGCTTCGACCGCGCGCCCGAGGGCCATGACACGTCGGGTCCGACCACCGACGATGCAATGACGCGCTCCGAGGAGGAGCTGCGCGTCGGCGTCGAGCGCCGCGAGGCCGGGCGGGCACGTTTGCGCAAGTACGTGGTGACCGAGCACGTCCAGAGGACCGTGCCGGTGCAGCGCGAGGAGGTTCGCATCGAGCGCGAGCCGATCACCGACGCCAACGCCGGCCAGGCGCTGGACGGTCCCGCCATCTCCGACGAGGAGCATGAGGTCGTGCTCCACGAGGAGAAGCCGGTCGTCGAGAAGACCGCCGTGCCGAAGGAGCGCGTGCGCCTCGCGACCGAAACCGTGACCGATGAGGAGACGGTGTCGGAGGAGGTCCGCAAGGAGCGCATCGAAACCGAAGGCGACACTGGCCGGAAGTAGCGAGCCAGAAGACGCGGCGCCCGGGAGACCGGGCGCCGCGTACGCTCTCGCCACGCCGGCGCGTCAGGCCGCGACCGGCTCGGCGGCGGCCTCCTGCGCCTCGGCCTCCGCGGGGGCCGGCCTCGAGCGCAGCATCACCGCGGCGACGAGCGCTCCGGCAGCGGTGAATCCGGCACCGACCGTGAACGCGAGGCCGTAGCCGTCGGTCAGCGCGGCGGCTTGCGACCCGGCAGTCAGGGCCACGCTCTTCGTATGGGAGGCAGCGATCGTGCCGAGGACGGCGAGGCCGAGGGCGCCGCCCATCAACCGAGAGGTGTTCAGCAGGCCCGATGCGAGGCCGCTCTGGCTCGACGGGACGCCCTGGACCGCCGCGATCGTCGAGCCGACGAGCGCGACTCCGAGCGCCAGCGCCGACAGCACGCCGCCGGGCAGCACCTGCGCGGCGTAGGTGCCGCCGGGGCGCACCCCGGTCAGCAGCAGCATGCCCGCAGTCGCGACGAGGAGCGCCATGCTCACCACTGGGCGCACACCCACGCGTGCGATCAGACGCGGCGCCAGCGACGAGCCGGCGACCACGCTCAGCGTCATCGGGAGAAACGACAGGCCCGCCTCGATCGCCGAGAAGCCCAGCACCTCCTGCAGGTACAGCGTGAGGAAGAACCACAGCGCGAAGAGCGCCGAGTACATGAGGAAGACGGCGATGTTCGCTCCGCGCAGCTGGCGCATGCGGAAGACCGACAGCGGCACGAGCGGGGACTGCGCGAAGCGGCCCTCCACGAGTCCGAAGAGGGCGATCAGCGCCGCGCCGGCAGCAAGCGGCGCGAGGACGCCCGGCGAGCCCCAGCCGAGCACGTCGGTGCGCACGATGCCGTAGGTGATGGCGAACAGCCCGCCGGTGACCAAGGTCGCTCCCGCCACATCGAAGTGGCGCGTGGCGTGCACGTTGCGGCCCTCCGGGATCACGCGCCGGCCGAGGATCACGGCGGCAATGCCGAGCGGGACGTTGATCGAGAAAATCGCCGGCCAGCCCAGCCCGTCAGTGAGAATGCCACCGAGCAACGCGCCCGACGAGCCGCCGAGCCCCGCCATTGCGCCCCAGACGCCGAGCGCGCGGTTGCGCTCCGGGCCCTCGGCGAACGACGTCATGATGATCGCCAGGGTCGCGGGCGACATCACCGCGCCGCCGATGCCCTGCAGGGCGCGCCCGCCGACCAGGAGCCCGCGGGTGCTCGCGACCGCACAGAGCAGCGACGCGAAGGCGAACAGGCCGACGCCTGCCAGAAACACGCGTCGACGGCCGAGCAGGTCGGCGGCGCGGCCTCCGAGCATCAGCAGGCCGCTGAAGGTCAGGGTGTAGGCGTTCACGACCCATTCGAGGCCGGTCGTCGAGAAGTGGAGGCCATCGCCGATCTTGGGGAGCGCGACGTTCACGATCGAGACGTCGAGGATCACCATGAACTGCGCGAGGCAGACGATGACGAGGAGGAGGTTCGGGTTCTGTTGGCGTCGGGTCACCGGTGGTAGTCTCCGGGTGCCCCTATCCAGGTACAAGAGAGGAAGTTATCCTGGTAGTAGAAGCACTACTCGACGGCACCTCCCGCCGCTCCGAGCTCGCTGATTTCCTGCGCAAGCGGCGAAGTGCGCTGCAGCCCGACGACGTGGGCCTGCCCAACGGGGGGCGCCGGCGCACCCCCGGCCTACGCCGCGAAGAGGTCGCGCAGCTCGCCGGCGTGGGCACCACTTGGTACACGTGGCTCGAGCAGGGCCGCGACGTGCGCGCCTCGCAGTCGGTGCTCGAGGCGCTCGCCGAAGCGCTCCGGATGACCGCCGCCGAGCGCTCGCACTTGATGCTGCTGGGCCGTGGCGACGAGGTCACGCCCGCACAGCCGCGGCTCGAGACGCTCGAGCCGACGGTCCAGCGTTTGGTCGAGAACGTCGGCAACAGCCCCGCGTGCATCATCGGCCGGCGGTGGGACTACCTGGCGTGGAACCCCGCATTCACCGCGGTGTTCTGCAACCCGATGAAGTATCCGGACGGGCGCCGCAACCAGCTCTGGTCGATGTTCACCGACCAGACGCGGCGCAAGCGGACCAGCGACTGGGAGGCCGGCGCCCGCAACGCGCTGGCGCGCTTCCGCGCCGACAACGCGCGCCATCTCGGCGATCCCGACTTCGAGGAGCTCATCGAGGCGCTGCGTGACGAGAGCGACGAGTTCCGGTGCTGGTGGAAGCGCCACGAGGTCGCCCGCAGCGGCACGGGGCGCAAGGAACTGCGCCATCCGCAGCTCGGCAAGCTGTGGTTCGAGCACGCCGTCTTCAAGCTCGAGGAGAGCCCGGAGCAGCGGCTCATCCTCTACTCGCCGCTGCCCAAGGCGGACACGCCGGCGAAGCTCGCGCAGTTGCTGGCGGAGGTGGCCGACGCCGGTTAGGCGATCCGCTCGCTAGTTCTTCGCGGGCAACGACCGCGCGTAGCCGACGCCGCGCCTGACCCACGGCTCCAGCTGACGTTTCGTGCGCACGCCCTCTGCCTCGACTCGCAGCCAGCCCTGCATCGCGCGACCACGCATCTCGAACGGCGCCGCGTGCGGTTTGGCGAGCAAGGCGTCGGTCTCGCCAGGGTCGACCCGAACCAGGAGGCCCCCCTGTCCACTGGCGGCAACCGACATGTGGCCGCCGATCAGGAAAGCCAAGCCGCCGAACATCCTCATCTCGGTCACGTCCGGCTCCGCCGCGACCAGTTCGCGGATCCGGGCGGCCAGGTCCTCGTCGTATGCCACGTGGGAATCATGCCTGGCGGCGGCCTCGGGAGTTGAGTGGGACGTTGTCGGCGCTATTCGCCGTCAACGTCCCATCGAACTCTCGCGGGGGTGAACTACGCCTCGACGAGTCCCACGATCGTGTCGGGCCGAACGCCGTCGAACTTCATCGCCTCCGCTGCCGCATCAGTCTCCAGTGCCTCCTGCCAGGCAGCGGCGCTGGGGACCTCGACGAGCAGCCCGACCCGATTCGACCCGGCCGGGTCCCGAAACGTGCGCGCCTTCATTCCCAGCGGCCCGAAGAGCTCCTCTCGCTTCGGTGAACTGAGCCAGTGGTCGACGTCATCGACCTCGTGGAACACCAGCAGTGTTTCCATCGTGCTCGTCCTCCCCACAGCGAATGCTGTGCGTCGTCGATATATGAGGCGCGATGACCGTAACCGGTCTCTCGCGGCCCTGCCAGTGCCCGGTCACCCGCCGGTGACCACCGGCTTGGTCAGGTCGCGCACGAAGTCCTCGAGCTGCCGAGTGGTCCAGCACTCATACGCCTGGCAGTACTCCTCGTAGGCCGCGATCACCGAGTCGCCGTAGTTCCAGTACAGGCGCGGCTCGGGGTTCAGCCAGAACGTGCGCCCGGCCTTGGAGGCGATCGCGCCGAAGATCGGAGCCGCCGGATCGCGGCCGTTGGTGCGCGCGTCGCCCAGCACGATCACGGTCGCGCGCGGGTGCAGCTCGTCCTCGACCTGGTCGCGGAACTCGCGCCAGACGCGGCCGTAGTCGGTGTAGCCCGAGATGTCGGCCACGCCGGCGTCGCGCGCGATCGCCTCGCTGACGGCCTTGAAGTCGCGCTCCTTGGCGAAGACCTCGGTGACCTCGCTGATGCGCTCGATGAAGACGAACGAGCGCATCTTGCGAAACGAGTCGTGCAGCGCGTGCATCACGCTGAGGAAGAAGACCGACGCGCTCGTGACCGAGGTCGACACGTCGCACAGCACGAAGATCTCCGGGCGCCGCGGGCGCACCGGCTTGAGCTTGATGTTCACCGGGACGCCGCCGTACTCCAGCGACGCGCGCATCGTCTTGCGCATGTCGACGTGCGCGCGGCGCTTGCGTCCGCGCTGCTCCTGGCCCTGGGTCTTGAGCCGGCGCTTGAGCTGCGCGACCACGCGGTGCACGGCGGCGAGGTCTTGCAGCGGCCCCGAGGGCAGCGCGCGGTCGAGCTCGTTGAGCGGGCGCGACG
>JAWVFZ010000069.1:0-9518 GCA_033855555.1 Solirubrobacteraceae bacterium | reverse complement strand
GCCGCGGGCCTCGATGGCCGCGGCGCCCTGCCGCCGACGCTGCGCGAGGCCTTGATGCTTCGCATCGAAGCGCTTTCCTCCGAAGCCCAGGAGCTGCTGCGGCTCCTGGCTGCCGGACAGCGGATGGACCACGAGCTGATCGAGGTGGCCAGCGGGATCGACCCGCGCGAGGTGCGTGAGGCGCTGCGCGAGGCGATCTCGAGCCACATCGTCACCGCCAACGAAAACGGCTTCTACGGCTTCCGCCACGCGCTCCTGCGCGAGGTCGTCGACGACGACCTCCTGCCCGGCGAGCACGCCCAGCTGCACCGCGCGATCGCGCAGGCGCTCGCTGACCGTCTCGAGCGCGAGGGCGGGGGCGGCGGCGCGCATCGCACCGCCGCGATCGCCCACCACTATCAGGCCGCCGGCGACCAGCCGGAGGCGTTCGCGGCATCGGTGCGCGCCGCGGAGGCGTCGATGGCGGTGCAGGCCCACGGCGAGGCCGGCGACCTGCTCGACCGCGCGATCGAGCTCTACCACCACGTGCCGGAGGCGGAGACGCTGGCGAACGCGGACCGCGCCGAGCTGTTGTCGCGTGCTGCTCTCGCCCGCTACTACGAGGGCGCACTGCCGCGTGCGGTCGCCCTGCTCGAGAAGGCGATCGAGCTCGTGGACACCGAGGCCGAACCGCGTCGGGCGGCGGTCCTCTACGGGTGGCTCGAGCGCTCGCTGGTCCACTGGGGTCACAGCGACGAGGGCGAGTCGGCGCTCGAGCATGCGCTCGGGCTGCTGCCGCCGGACGAGGTCAGCCCGGAGCGCGCCTGGCTGCTGACGAACCGGACGAAGAGCCTCATGCTGCGGTCGCGCTTCCAGGAGGCGGTCATCGCGGGGCGCGAGGCGATGCGACTGGTCCAGGAGGCCGGCGACGACGAGTCCAGGGCGGGGATCCGCAACGCGCTCGGAGTCGCGCTGATGGGCATCGGCGAAGAGGACGAGGGCACCGCCATGTTGTGGCAGGCCGTCGAGGTCTCCCAGGGCACCGCCCTCAAGCAGCAGCTCGGCACCAGCTACACGAACCTCTCTGAGGGGCTACACCTCGCGGGCCGCAGCGAGGAGGGGCTCGCGGTCGCGCTCGAGGGCCGCGCGAAGACCGAGGCATCCAACCGCACGCAGGCGTGGCTCAGCCTCCAAGCGGTCGAGATCCTCATCGACCTCGGCCGCCTCGACGAGGCGGAGGCCCTCATGCCGCGCCAGGACGACCGCCCGGCCTATGGCATGTACCTCACGAACCTCGACCTGCGCCGCGGCGAACTGGCGCTCCTGCGCGGTGACCACGACACCGCACGCACCGTCCTGGAGGAGGCGGGGCGGGTGGCCTTGCGCGCTGGTCAGCCGCAATACCACGGACCGCACGGAGCTCTCATGGGCGAGCTGCTGCGCCGCGAGGGCGATCTCGACGCCGCGCGGACCGCGGTGGACACCGCCGCTCCGCTGCTCGAGGGCGACACCGTGCGGGTTGCCCGCCTCGCCGCGCTCGGGGCGCGTATCGAGGCCGAAGCGGCTGATCGCGCCCGCGATCTCGGCCGCGCCGAGGAGGCCGCCGAGGCGGCGATGCGCGCGGCCACGCACGCGGAGGTGGCCGCTGCCGTCATCGGCCCCCGCTCACGCATCGAGCGGGCGTTTGCCGCCGAGGCGTCCGCTCATGCGAAGCGCGCCCGCGGCGAGGACACGGCCACGCGGCTGGGCGAGGCCATTGGCCTCTTCGAGGCGCTCGGCCGCCCGCACCCCGCGGCCACGCTGCGCCTCATCCTCGCCGAGGAACAGCTGCGCGCGGGCGAGCGGGAGGCGGCCGGACGCCTCGGAGGCGAGGCGCTCGAGAGCGCGAGCGCGATGGGCGCCCACTGGCTGGCCGGCGAGGCACGGAGCTTCCTCGGGCGCGCGCGGCTACCGCTACCGGAAGGCTGCGACGCGCAGGCGGACGCGGCCATCGAAGCGCCGGACGAGGATCCGTTCGGGCTCACGCCGCGCGAGCGCGAGGTGCTCGCGATGGTGGCGGAGGGCGCGACGAACCGCGAGGTCGGCGAGCGCCTGTACATGGCGGAGAAGACCGCGAGCGTCCATGTCTCGCGAATCCTCGCCAAGCTCGACGTCCGCTCCCGCACCGAGGCCGCGGCGGTCGCGCACCGTCACGGCCTCGCCAACGCCCCCGAAGGGGTCTGACCCGTTCCGGAGCGTTAGGGTGCGGGCCGTGGCGCAGATCGGATGGATCGGGCTGGGCATCATGGGGTCGCGCCAGGCAGCAAACCTGCGGCGCGCGGGCCACGAGCTGACGGTCTGGAACCGCACGCAGGCGACCGCCGAAGCATGGGCGGCGGAGCACGGCGCGACGGTCGCCGCCTCCCCCGCCGAGGTCGCCGAGCGCTGCGACATCGTCTTCTCGATGGTCGTCGACGGCCCGCAGGTGGAGGAGGTCCTGGTTCCCGCGGCCCGCGAGGGCGTCCTGTTCGTCGACATGTCGACGATCGGTGCGCAGTGGACGCGCCGCATCGGCGAGCAGCTGACCGAACGCGGCGCGCGGCTCGTGGACGCGCCTGTGACCGGCTCCGCGCCCAGGGCGCAGGACGGCACGCTCGCGATCATGTGCGGCGGCGACCCCGCCGACGTCGAGCGCGTCCGCCCGCTGCTGGACGCGATGGGCTCGCTGATCGTGTACGCCGGCCCGCTGGGAGCCGGCCAGGCGGTCAAGCTGATCAACAACTCGGTGGCGGCCGCCAACGCCGGCACCGTCGCCCAGGCCCTGCTCGTCGGCGCTGCCCAGGGCCTGGACCTCGACGCCCTGGTCGAGGTCATGAGCGCGGGATCGGGAGCCAGCGCGATGCTCGCGCTGAAGGCCGCGCCGATGCGCGAGCACGACTACTCCACGCTCTTCAAGGTCGAGCACATGCTCAAGGACGTCCGCCTGTGCCTCGAGGAGGCGGAGGCCGCCGGCGCGCCCTTCCCCGCGGCCGCGGCCGCCCGCGATGCGCTTGCGGCGACGTTCGGCCGCGGACACGGCCAGGATGACTTCGCGGCGGTGCTGGAAGCGTTCGAAGGCTACGCGGGACGACGTCTGTAGGCCCCAAAACCTGCCCATTTGCAGGGACATTTGGGGTTTTGGGGAGGATTTGGGACAATGTGCATATCCCGTCGCACGGATCGCGGCAGTTTTGCGGTCTCCCGGCGGGATTGTCTCTGTTATCTGACGAAGTACTCCCCCTGAATATGCCTATTGCATTCAAGGAATGGGCGGTCACCGTCCGCGCGCTCGCCGAGGGCGAACAGCTCCTCACCCTGCGTAAGGGCGGCATCCGGGAGCCCGAAAAGAACTTCGAGCTCGACCACGACCGCTTCTTCCTGTATCCGACATTCGATCACCAGCGCAACGACCTCGTCCGCGAGTCGCATCAGCCGGAGCTCCGGCGTGCGCTCGAGGAGGGTGTCTGGGCCGAGGGTGAGCCGCCCCCGAACGCGCTTCTGCGCGACGGTGGCATCGCTCAGCCCGACCGCGTTCGCATCCGAGCCTGGGCCGAGGTGGCCGAGCACTGGATGATCGACGACCCCCGAACGGTTGACGCACTGTCCCCGTATTACGTGTGGACGCCCGACTACGCCGAGAAGCGCCTGGCGTGGAAGCGTCGTCACCCGCTGCACGTGCTGCTGCTTCGCACGTACCGCATCCCTCGCCCCGTCACCGTCAAGGTGCGCGACGAGTACGCCGGCTGCCGCTCCTTCCTGGAGCTGTACCGCGACCTGCCGTTCGAAGGTACGCCTGTCCTCTCCGACGACGAGTTCGATCGTGCGTCGGAGCAGATCAAGGCGATCGTCGAGGGCGGCATCCCCGCCCTCGTCTAGGGCCCAGAGCGCAGCATCGTTCCTCCTCCCGCCGACAGCCCACGCGCATTGATCGTGGGCATCGGCGGCGGTGGAGACGTCGTGGGCGCCTATGCCGCCGGCCTCGTGCTCGGCGGCCCGTTCGTTGCGGGCGGAATCACATGGGAGCGGCGGCCCGTCGATCCCATTCCCGGCCCGCGACGCCTCGACGAGGTCGACGACGCCGTGGGTCTCAACGACGCCGTCGCGCTGGCCGGTGCCCGCACCAGCGGACCCGGCGGCTTCCTCTTCTGCGAGTCCCACCTCGCCGCGGCGACCGGCGAGCCGATCGCGCTCGTCGACCCGAACCCGGGACCACGAGCCGTTGCCGCGGCATTGGACGACGCTGCGGCGCGCCTGGGATGCGACCGCATCGTGTTGCTCGACGTGGGCGGCGACGTGCTGGCCCACGGCAACGAGCCCGGGCTTGCCAGCCCGCTGGCGGACGCCGTACTGCTCGCGTGCGCGGCCCATCTGCGCACGCCTGCGATCGGTGCTGTCTTCGGCGCCGGCTGCGACGGTGAGCTGACGCCCAGCGAGGTGCGCGAGCGCCTCGACGAGGTCGGGACGCTCGGGGAGGAGACGCCGGCGCCCGCCGTGGTGGACCGCGTCGAGGGCCTCAGCGCGCAGGTCCCCACGGAGGCCAGCGCGATGGCGCTGCGCTGTGCGCGCGGCGAGCGCGGCGATGCCGCCATCCGTCAAGGGCGCCGCTCCGTGCAGCTCACCGAGCTCGGCGGGATGGTCGCGTGGTTCGACCCGCTGCGCGCGATGGAGACGGCCGCGCGCCTGGCCGCAAAGGTTCGGCACGCCGGCTCGCTGCTCGAGGCCGACGGCATCCTTGAGCGGATGGGCATCCGCACGGAACTGGCCTACGAGCGGGATATGGCGCGGTAACGGCGAAGGCGGTCTGGATGGCCTGGACCGAGACGGAGAGCCCGAGCTTCACCGCTCGCCACGAGGAGCGCGACGGCGATGACGTGGTCGCGCTGCTCGAGCTGCTCGAGGGCACGCGCGAGCGCCTCGGCGCAGCGTTTCCGTCGGTGCCCGAGCGCACCGGCGTCGTCATCCACGGCTCGAACACTGCGCTGACCCTCGCCCAGCCCTACATCCCGATCGTCCGGCGGCTCACCGCTCCGGCGGCCCGGCGCTATCTCGTGGGCTGGTTCGGGCGCGACACCGTGCACGTGCTGGCACCGCGGATCCTGCGTGGGCGCGCGTCCAACGTGCCCGGCTCGCTCGACATGGCGATGACCGCGCCCGCGGCGCTCTACGCGCAGCTCGTCGTCGGCCACAACAACCCGCAGTTGCCGCCGCCGTTCCGCGCCGGGCGCTTCGTGCGCTACCTACGCTGGGCCTGGCTGCCCAACGGCGCAGCGCAGTGGTTCAGCGGCCAGACGGCGTTCGCGCGCCCGGCGATCGCGCGGCGCCTGCGCGAAGGGCCGGAGCCGAGCTTCCCTCCCAGCCTTCGCGACGCGATCCTGCTCGGCGGGACCGTGTTCGACCTTGTCGCGCGCGAGGAGGGCGAGGAGGAGGCCGTCAAGCTGGCCTGCCGGCTGCCGCCGGGCGGCCCGCGCCGTGCGCTGGTCTACGCCTTCAAGGGCCGTCCCCTGGTGCACACCGAGGGCACCTGGCGCGCGCACCTCTCGCGCATCGCCGGCCAGGCCTAGGGCCTGCCGTCGAGACCGCGCGCACGGTCAAACTCGGGGAGTGGTCATCACTCGGGGAGGGGTCAAGTCTTTCATTGCCACATTTGCCTGCTTGGGGTCAGGGGCGTCAGTGGCGCCCAGCGCGGTTTCTCTGTGGCCAGGGCCAGCGTTGGCTGCCGGCATCGAGGGCGAAGGGGACCGCTCGAGCGCAACTGCCGGGCTCGCGCGATCTGGGCCGGATTCTGTCCCGCATACGTACACAATCCGGCCCACAACGCGGTCGAGACGGTGCTGGCTCCCCATCCCCCTCGATGCAACCGACCACCGCCAGGACCCACGCAACCGACCCGCGCTGCGCGCCACCCACATCCCCGCTCCACCGGCCAAAGACGGCAAAATGCGGCAATGAAAGACTTGACCCCCGGCAGCTGAATGCGGCAATGAAAGACTTGACCCCCGGAGGGTGGGTGTGGGGTCAGGCAGTCGAGACGGCGCGTAGCGGGACCGCTGAGGACTGCACGATCGACGTCGTCGTCTGGCCGTAGAGGACGAAGGCGTCGATCAGCTCCTCGAGGTGGCCGACGTCGCGCACGTGCACGCGCATGATGAAGCAGTCCTCGCCGGTGATCCGCAGGCACTCGACGATCTCGGGCGTGGCCCGCGCGAGGTCGGCGACCTTCGCGATCATGCGCGGCGCAGGGCGGATCCGCACCACCGCCGTGAGCGCGAACCCCAGCGCGCGCGGATCGACGCGCGCGGCGAAGCCCATGATCGCGCCCTCGTCCTCGAGGCGCCGCAGGCGGTCTGCAACAGCAGGCGCGGAGAGCCCGAGGCGCCGGCCCAGCTCGGCGAGGCTCAGCCGGGCATCGCCCTGGAGCTCTTCGATAAGAAGGCGATCAACATCATCGAGGCGGCCATTCGCAGCCATACGCGTCAGGATACCTTCGATCGGCCATGGCCACCAGGCACGATGAGCGGCACCCTGTGCCAATCGCCGTCGACGCCCGCACCCAGCCTGTCACCCGGTCCGCGGCCGTCCCGCCCGAGGCGTACTTCGTCGGCAGCGCGATCTTCCACTACCTCGGCCCGGCGTTCGCCGTGTTGCTGTTCGCGCGCGTCGCGCCGCTCGGAGTCGCGTGGCTGCGGATCCTGACCGCGGCGGTCGTGTTCGCGGTGTGGCGACGCGAGGCCCTGCGGCACGCGCTGCGCGATCGCGTCGTGCTCGTCTGGGCAGTCGTGCTCGCCGCCATGAACTGCTGCTTCTACATGGCGATCGACCACCTGCCGCTCGCGACCGTCGCGGCGATCGAGTTCCTGCCCGTGGTCGGCCTGGCGGCGCTCGGCGCGCGCACGCCGCGCAACGCCGCCGCGCTCGCGCTCGCCGTGCCGGGCGTCTACGTGCTCACGGGCGTCCACCTCGCGGGCGAGACGACCGGGATCGCGTTCGCGTTTGCCAACGCCGTGCTCTTCGCGGCCTACATCGTGTGCGCGGACCGCGCGGCGAAGGAGGGTCTCGGCATCGACGGCCTGGCGGGCGCGATGCTGTTGGCGGCCGTCCTGGTCACTCCGGTCGGCGCGACGTCAGTCGACGCCGTCTCGATCGCCGCGGGCGCCGGCGTCGGGATCAGCTCCTCCGTGATCCCGTACGTGTTCGACCAGCTCGCGCTCGTGCGCCTCCCCCGTGCCACCTACAGCCTGATGGTCGCGATCCTGCCCGCCACCGCGACGGTGATCGGCCTGCTGGTCCTGGCGCAGGTGCCGACGCTGCGCGACCTCGCCGGGATCGGGCTCGTGGCCCTCGGCGTCGCGCTGCACCGCCCGGCCGCGGCCTAGAGCGCCGGGAGGTCGTCGATGCTGCGCGCGCTGCGCTTCGTCTGGATGTCGCGATAGCGCTCGGCCCCGTTGACGCGCAGCTTCTTGGCAGAGGCGAGCGCGTGGTGGTCGCGATTGCCCTCGAGGCGCATCAGAGGGACGCCGTAGCCGCAGGAGTCAGCGACCCGCGTCACGTCCACAACGACGATCGAGCGACGCGCCTCTGGGATCGACGGGTCGACGAATGCGGCGCGCTCCAGCAGCTCGCCGAACCCCTCGTCGCCGGCGGCGACGATGCGGCCGCGGCCGTGGAGGCGCAGGATCCGCGGCGGGCCGTCGAACGCGCAGAGCATCACGACGATGCGGCCGTTCTCGCGCAGGTGCGCGATCGTCTCGGTCCCGCTGCCGTAGACGTCGAGGTACGCGACCGTGTGCTCGTCCAGGACGCGCAGGCTCCCGATCGGGCCCTTCGGCGACACGTTGACGTGGCCGTCGGCATCGAGCGGCGCGGTGCCGACGAAGAACAGCGACTGCTTGGAGATCCAGTCGCGGTGGTGGTCCTCGATGCTTTCGAAGAGGGTCGCCATCGTCCCCGGAATTTACCCGAACTGCGTTCCCACCCAGAGGATCAGGGCGACGACCAGCACGGCGACGACGAGCCACACCAGGACCCGAATGGGCCGGTCCGATGCCGGCCGGTCCGGCGTGTCGGAGATCACCTCGGCCTGCAGCAGCACCTCGCGCGCGGCATCGAGGCCGTTGCGCGGGACCAACACGTCGCGGGGCCCGGCGGCGAGCATGTCGGGCACGTCGAATCCGCGGGTGCGGCGCAGCATCGAGGGCACGCCCTCCTCCAGCAGCAGGCCCTGGATGAACTCCGCCTCTGCCTGATGGCGCGCCCCGGCGACGCGCACGAGCGGCCCCTCCGAGTACTGGGGCTTGATCTTGCGCGCACGGGCGTGCGTGTCGGTGACCGGCTGGTCGATGCCGGCCGTCCCCGCGTAGACGAGTGGCATCCCGCACGACGGGCAGAAGCGCTCGTCGAGCCCGTGCGCCGTGCCGCAGCGGGGACAGACGAGCGGCTCAGGCACGCTCGACCGGCACCTCCCGGATCACGCCGTCCTCGATCACATACGAGCGCACGACCGGCTCTGCGCCCTTCGCCAGGCCGACGATGATCCACTCCACCCCGGGCCAGTTGGCGGCGAAGTTCAGATCGGTCTGCGACGGGTAGGGCTCCGAGCGGGTGTGGGAGTGGTAGATCGCGCCGAGGTCGAGGCCCTCGTCCTCGATCCCGGTCAGCGTGCGGTGCAGCTCCATCCCGTCGACCTCGAAGCGGAACGGGCTGGCGGCGGTGTTCGTCGCCTCGTGCACCGCAACGGCCGCGCCGTCGCGCACGGCGACCATGCCGCAGCACTCATTGGGAGCGTCGCGCTCGGCGTGCCTGACGATCGCGTCGAAGAGCTCCGGCGCGATCCTCACTCCGCGCGCGGGCTGGGGAGCTCGTCGTCCTCGTCGTGGTCGTTGGCGGAGAGGCCCGAGAGCGAGTCCTTGAACTCGCGCATGCCCTTGCCCAGCGAGCGCCCGACCTCGGGCAGCTTCTTCGGCCCCAGGACGATCAACGCAACGGCCAGCACCAGTACGAGTTCCATCGGTCCGACGTTCGGCATCACGAGCCCCTGACTACCACCACAAGGTGGATTCGAGGTCGGCGATTTCGTCGACCGGCTTTGTATAGATCCCCGACGACAGGTACTTCCACCCGTCGTCGCAGACGATGAAGACGATGTTGCCCTCGTCGATCTCGTTCGCGATGCGCACCGCGATCGAAGCGATTGCGCCGGAGCTGACGCCCGCGAAGATGCCCTCCTCGTCGAGGAGCTTGCGGGTCCAGACGATCGCATCGCGGTTGGTGACGAAGATCTTGCGGTCCAGCACGCTGAGGTCGATGATCGGCGGGATGAAGCCGTCGTCGAGCGAGCGGAGGCCCTGCACGGGCTCGCCCTGCATCGGCTCTGCGGCGACGATCTTCACGCGGTCGCCGAGCTCCTCCTTGAAGCGCCGGCCGTTGCCCATGAGCGTGCCGCCGGTCCCCAGCCCCGCGACGAAGGCGGTGATGTCGCCGTCGAGCTCGTCGAGGATCTCGGGGGCCGTGCCGTTGTAGTGCGC
>JAWVFZ010000068.1:0-2596 GCA_033855555.1 Solirubrobacteraceae bacterium | reverse complement strand
ACCTTGCAGCCCTTGGCGCCCGAGCGCATCGCGCTGGTGAGCGCGCGCTTCATGGCGCGGCGGAAGGCGACGCGGTTCTGCAGCTGCTCGGCGATCGACTGCGCGACGAGCTTCGCGTCGAGCTCGGGGCGCTTGATCTCGAGGATGTTGACCTTGATCTGCTTGCGCGTCATCCGGTGAAGGTCACGCCGCAGGGCGTCGACCTCGCTGCCGGACTTGCCGATCACGATGCCGGGCCGGGCCGTGTGGATGTTGACCTCGACCTCGTTGGCGTCCTTGCGGATGGTGATGTCGCTCAGGCCGGCGTGCGACAGCTTGCCGACGATGTGGCCACGGATCGCGACGTCCTCCGCAAGGTAGTCGGCGAAGTGGCGCTCGTTGAACCAGTTGGACTTCCAGTCGTGGATGTACCCCACGCGCATGGACTCGGGATGAACCTTCTGCCCCATGGCTACTCCTTGGGCTCCAGCCCGATCGAAAGATGTGAGGTGCGCTTGCGGATCTTCGTCGCGCGACCCATCGCGCGCGGCCGGAAGCGCTTCAGCGTCGGGCCCTCGTCCGCATGGACGAAGACGATGCGCAGATCGTCGCCGTCGAGCGAGTGGTTCTCGGCGGCGTTGGCGACCGCGGACTCGAGCAGCTTGCTCCAGTCCTGGGCGACCGCGCGGTTGGTGTGCTGCAGGATGGCCCGCGCCTCGGGCACGGACTTCCCGCGGATGTGGTCGCAGACGAGGCGCGCCTTGCGCGCGGAAGTGCGGACGTACTTGGCGTGCGCGCGGACGACCGGACGATCGCCCACGGTCTTGCGGCCGCGGCGCGACGGCGCGGGCGCCGGGGCGGCGGGCGCCTCGTCGGCCTTCTTCGCACGCGAGCGGCGCTTGGGCTTCTCCTCGGCGACGGGCGTCTCGTCGGCCACAGGGGCTTCGACAGGCGTCTCCGCGACGGGCTCGGCCGCCTTCTCGGCAGCAGGCTTCTTCGCGCGCGGCTTGCGCGCCGGCTTCGGCTTGGCCTCCGCCTCGACCTCCGGAGCAGCGTCGGTCGTGCCCGCCTCGGCGGACTCCACGACCTCGGTGTCCTCCTGGACGTCCTTAGGCTCGTCGGCCATCAGCGGACCTTCCCCGAGCCGGCGTGGCCGCGGAACAGGCGCGTCGGTGCGAACTCGCCGAGCTTGTGGCCGACCATCGACTCGCTCACGAACACGGGCACGTGCTTACGGCCGTCGTGAACGGCGATCGTGTGGCCGACCATCTCCGGGAAGATCGTCGAGGCCCGCGACCAGGTCTTGATCATGTTCTTGGAGCCCGCCGAGTTCATCGACTCGATACGCGTCATCAGGCGCTCCTCGACCCACGGGCCCTTCTTGCTCGAGCGGCTCATGGACTAACGCTTGCCCTTCCCGCGGCGACGGCCGCGAACGATGTACTTGTCGGACGGCTTGTTCTTCTTGCGGGTGCGGTACCCGAGCGTGGGCACGCCCCAGGGGGTGACGGGATGGCGACCCGCCGTGGTCGAGCCCTCGCCGCCGCCGTGCGGATGGTCGACCGGGTTCATCGCCGTGCCGCGCGTCTGCGGGCGAACGCCCATGTGACGCTTGCGACCGGCCTTGCCGACGGTGATGTTCTGGTGCTCGGCGTTACCGATCACGCCGATCGTCGCGCGGCACTCCGCGCGGACGAGGCGCATCTCGCCGGAGGGCAGGCGCAGCGTCGCCATGTCGCCTTCCTTCGCCATCAGCTGGATCGAAGCGCCCGCGGAGCGCGCCATCTGGCCGCCGCGGCCGGGCTGCAACTCGACGTTGTGGATCACGGTGCCGACCGGGATGCGCGCGAGCGGCAGGCAGTTGCCGACCGTGATCTCGGCATCGGGGCCCGAGGACACCATCGCGCCGACCTGCAGGCGCTGCGGCGCGAGGATGTAGCTCTTGACGCCGTCGACGTAGTGCAGCAGCGCGATGTAGGCCGTGCGGTTGGGGTCGTACTCGATCGCGGCGACCTTGGCGGGGATGCCGTCGCGCGTGCGCTTGAAGTCGATCTTGCGGTACAAACGCTTGGCTCCGCCACCGCGGTGGCGGGACGTCTTACGGCCGTTGGAGTTGCGCCCGCCGGACTTCTTGAGACCCTCGACGAGCGTCTTCTCAGGCGTCTTCTTCGTGATCTCGGCGAAGTCCGAGTACGTCACGAAGCGGCGGCCGGGGCTCGTCGGCTTGGGATTGCGGATCGGCACGGGCTAGCCCTCCTCGAGCCCCTGGAGGCCCTGGAAGATCGGAATGGAGTCGCCCTCGCGGACCTGCACGATCGCCTTCTTCCACGAGCGCGTGCGCCCGGAGGTGTAGCCGCGCCGCTTGGGCTTCGACTTCACAGAGGCGGTACGGACATCGACGACCTTGACGTCGAACAGCGCCTCGATCGCCTGGCGGATCTGGGTCTTGTGCGCGTCGTCGTGGACGCGGAACGTGTACTTGCCGGTCGAGGCGAGCACGTAGCTCTTCTCGCTGACGACCGGGCGGATGATGACCTGTGAATGGTCCATCAGGAGCCACCCTTCGCTCGGTCGGTGAGGGCGTCGGCGGCCGCCTGCGAGAGCAGCAGCGCGGAGG